>QNFK01000215.1 GCA_003645495.1 Gammaproteobacteria bacterium | reverse complement strand
GAGATGCCGTTAATAAAAGTTAATTGTGCGTCGATTCCGAAGGACCTGTTCGAGAGCGAATTCTTTGGTCACGTTCGTGGCGCATTCACAGGTGCACACCAGGATCGTGTGGGTCGCCTGCAACTTGCGGATGGTGGCACGTTGTTTCTGGACGAAGTTGGTGAAATTCCGCTGTCTCAGCAGGGCAAATTGTTACGGGCACTCCAGGAGGGCGAATTCGAGCGTGTTGGCGATGACAAGACGATTAAAGTCAATGTGCGTGTCGTTGCTGCGACTAACAGAATTTTGGTGGATGAAATCAAAGCCGGCAGATTTCGGGAGGACCTTTATTATCGCCTCAGTGTTTTCCCATTGGATGTGCCGCCGCTCCGCGACCGGGTCGACGACATCGCACCATTGGCTCTTTTCTTTCTCGAACAGATCTGTCGTGATCTTGGTCGTGAGACCTTGCGCATCACGCAACATCAAATTGCTGTCCTGAAAAAACAGGCGTGGCCGGGAAATATTCGCGAGTTAAAGAATGTCATTGAAAGAGCTGTGATCTCCTCAACCGGTAGTCGTCTGCGGTTGGATGTCGCCGTTTCGGATTCCTCTGCGGAAACTTTCTCGCCTGCCAGCACATTATCAACAGAGTCCGCAAATTTCATGACCAATGAAGAATTCAAAGAATTGGAAAAAGCGAACGTTAAAGCGGCATTGCAGCACGCTAACTGGAAGGTATGGGGTCCCGAGGGGGCTGCGGAGCTTCTTGGAATGAAGCCATCAACCCTTGCATATCAAATGAAGGCGCTTGGTGTCAATACTCAGGCTGCCAGTTCAACGCGGAAACGATTCGAGTAATTTCGCGACGCCTTCTTTGATAACAGAGCTTGGGTCTTTGCGATCGCTTTCCGTAATCGACTTCTCAGCCCAGCCGTGCCAGACAGGTTTTTTCGTATTTCCATCGAAAATATCGATGCTCAGAGTGCCTTCCGTGTAGCTGTGTTGCGTATATTCATGGACGTAGTAATGGCTGCCACCAACATGCCAGCCCCAGGTTCCACGATAGCCTGTAGGGTAGGAACTTATGCGAATCGATTCCCGGGTACCAACGGTATAGGCAAGGACGAAATCAGCATTAGCACGATCTTCAAGAAATGAATAACCTTTTTGTTCCAATTGATTTTGAATCGCGTTCTGGATTTTGCTTTGCGTAAGCGGGTCAACTCGAATAGCGGACACATCATTAATATATGGATTCTCATCAATCCAGGAAAACGTCTTGTAGAGGCCGAAGTTATTGGTTTCGTCGTAATGAGAACCTGTGCTGATCGTTGCACATGCACCCACAAGCCCGGCCCAAGCAATAAATGCGATAGTTCGTGTCAGATATGGCCAGCGGCTAAGAGGTTTCACTATATTAATCCAGAAGTTACATGTACCAGTGAAGAATAATGGATCTATCGGTCAGGTAATCCAATAAGTAGAGGCGACCAGACCTCTGTGGTCATTACATATTGGAAGCGGCGGGTGTGCTAGCGCGCCGCCAATAAATGGTGGCCATTGAGAGTTAATCGCTGGAGGAATGTTCGCCAACAAGCGGGTCGCCGGCTCTCTGGTGCCAGCGGCAAATCTGGCTCCAGATTTCCTCGGCGGATTCTGCATACCAGAATAACTCCCGGTCCTCAGGATCGATCACACCTTCTTGAATCAGAAAATCCGGATCAATAACCTCTTTCCAGAATTGCTCGCCGACCAGCACTATAGGAAGCGGTTGAATTTTTCGGCATTGAACAAGATTCAGGGTTTCGAATAGCTCGTCCAGTGTGCCGAAGCCACCAGGAAATACGACGAGCGCTTTAGCTCGCAAAAGAAAATGCAGCTTACGAATCGCGAAATAGCGAACGCTGAAGCAAAGCTCTTTAGTTATATACGGATTCGGGAATTGCTCATGTGGCAACGTGATGTTTAGCCCAATACTCTTGGCGCCGACATCGAACGCGCCGCGATTGGCCGCTTCCATCATGCCGGGGCCACCGCCAGTCATTAATGTAACCCGACAATCATCAGGGCCTGTGCCGGAGCGACCGACGATCGCCCCGAATTCGCGGGCAATATCGTAATAAACACTCTTCGCCATGATGCGCTTTGCAATAGCGAGACGCTCAACGAGAGCGGTATCCTCAGGATTATTTTCAAGAGACTGTTGTAAGTCATCGACACTACGTTTAGCCGCAGTCGGTTCAGAAATTCGCGTGCCACCGAATACCACTATCGTATGTTGAATTCCATTTGCGCGCAGATACAACTCAGGTTTCAGGTAGTCGAGTTCCAGTCGCGGTCCACGCACATCATCGTGGCCGAGAAACTCAATATCGAGATCCGCGCGTTGATAGGTACGGCTGTTGACGAGTTCCTCGACTCTTTGCGCTGCATCCGGGTCATCCTGACTGGGTTTGACCGTTTGCCACGGCAGTGGTTTATTACGCTGCCGGGGATTTGGTGGTGTCGGAATGTCGTGATCAGTCTTGCGCTTTTTATTCATGTTTTAGGCTGCCTGAATCTAGATTTCTATTTCCTGTTTGTAAGCTGCAATTGAAACAGGTGCTGCAAACCGGGCTTTCAGTTTTTTCACTAGCGCCCGCTGCGCACGTTCTTCGCCATGCACCAGGTAGAGTGGTGGTTTGTTTTCGAATGCGCCATACCAGTCCAACAGGTCAGCCTGATCAGCGTGAGCTGACAGACCACCAATAGTATGCACCGTTGCACGTACTGCATAATTTTCGCCCCACAATCTTATCTCGTCCACGCCGTCCACAATACGTCGACCGAGTGTGCCATGCGCCTGGTATCCGACAATGACCAAATGGCACTCAGGCCGCCAGATGTTGTTTTTGAGGTGATGATGAATGCGTCCACCGCTGCACATACCGCTGCCGGCAATAATGATAGCGCCGGAGTGGATCTGGTTGATGGCCATCGATTCTTCGGTAGATCGGGTCTCATGAAAGTTGTTCAAATCAGGAAGATTTGATTGCGGTCCGAATAGCTTCGCACCATACAGATGGCGATAACGGGAGTATGCATTGGTCGCCTCTATGGCCATTGGGCTGTCGAGGAAGATATGCCAGTGGCGAAGCCCCCATTCCTCAAAATGCTCAGCCATGAGGTAGAGCAAATCCTGCGTACGGCCGACGGTAAAAGCTGGAATAAGTACATTCCCCTGCGCGGCACGCGCAACATCGAAAACCTCGGTTAGCTCGTCAATTGTTTCTGCAAACGGGCGATGTAAGCGATCGCCGTAGGTGCTCTCCATCAATACCGCATCGGCATGGTGAAGGCGCTTTGGTGCCTCCATTACCGG
Source organism: Gammaproteobacteria bacterium (assembly GCA_003645495.1). Lineage (GTDB taxonomy): Bacteria > Pseudomonadota > Gammaproteobacteria > Steroidobacterales > Woeseiaceae > SZUA-117. The sequence goes on along the minus strand of QNFK01000215.1, from coordinate 1,226 downwards.
CGCGTCGCGATAACCAAGATCGCCGCTGAATACGAGCGTTCGGCTTTCGCTCCCCTCATGGTATTCAAGTTCGACGATCGCGGAACCGAGAATATGACCGGCATCATGAAAGCGAAGTATGAGGCCCGGCACAATCTCGACATCTTCCTCATAACGGGCACTTTGAAACTGGGCGAGGCATGCTTCGGCTTCAGCCCTGGTATAGAGAGGTTCGACCTCTGGTTCTCCTTTCTTCGCTCTCTTCTTATTCTCCCATTGCGCATCCTTTTCATTGAGATAACCGGAGTCCGGCAACATGATCTTGCACAGCGCCTTGGTTGCGTTTTGTGTATAGATGGGCCCTTCGTAACCACGCCGAACCAGCAGTGGGACGCGTCCGGAGTGGTCGATATGCGCATGGCTCAGGACCACGGCATCGATTTCGTCTACCGGAACAGGAAAAGGGTCCCGGTTACGTTTTTCTTCGGCCCGACCTCCCTGGATCAGGCCGCATTCGAGCAATATCGTATGCTTCCCGGCACGAATCACGTACAGCGATCCCGTTACCTGCTCGGCAGCACCGAAAAACTGAAGTTGGAAATTCATGGGTTTCCCTTGTGGAGAAGCCAGTATATTAAATCGTATAAGTGGTTGCCTGATTCAATAGGTACTATTCCCCGTTGTGTGTCAGCAACCTCCGACCTATAGTGAAAATCGGGCAAGAGTTCGTGAGGTGGCAGAGAATGAATAGTGCAGAGTCACTTAGCCAAAAGTCGTATTGGGTCGTCGTAGCTGATGAATCCAGGGCGATTGTTTACACCCGCGACACGAAGCGCAGCCCGCTAAGCGAGTTGTTCGAGTTGGAAAATCCGGTTGCCCGGCAAAAAATCGCGAGCCAGATTTCCGATCGTGGCGGTCGCAGCTTCGACAGTCACGGTCAGGGTCGTCACACCATGACCAGGGAAAAAACCGATCCCAAAAAACATGCGGCGGTCGCATTTGCCAAGGAAATCGCCGGCAAAATTGCCGCTGCAAAACATGCAGGTAATTGTCGCGATTACTCGTTAGTCGCAGCACCCCGTTTTCTGGGCATCCTGCGGGATGCTTTGGAAACCGCCGGTCACGCGGACGCGTTGCAAACGATAGACAAGGACATGATTGGTCAGGACACAACAGCGATTGAAAAGCTCCTCAAAGAGAGCTAGGGAAAAGGGGGTAGGTCACTGCTGTCCTGCGAACCAGGAATT
>QNFK01000214.1 GCA_003645495.1 Gammaproteobacteria bacterium | reverse complement strand
GAAACCGGAGTCCGAACCTACCGTGACCCGACCACCCATGTTTTTGTAATCGTTTACGAACTGCATCCAGACGCGGTAGAAATTCTTCCACGCAATTTCGTCGGCTGTTGTCCAGTCAAACCAGTACGCACCGTGACTTTCACGATTGGGTGTGTAGTAGTCCCATTGTGTCGGTAGTGTGTACTTATTGTGCCAGTCTGCGTTGCGGGTGCGCTCGACATCGCGGCCTGCCGAATAGATCGTGAAAGTCGGGTCAAGCGTGAAATCCAGTGCTTTGAACTCTTCAAGCAATGCATTCCACTTTTCCGATCCCTGGCCAGCGATCAGTCTCCATTGACGTGCAACCTGGCCGAAACGATGTTGTTCGTTGTTGTAGTTCATGTCCACGGGCCACGGTTGGACGTCGTTATTTTCGTACATGGCCTCGAACAGGCCATAGTAATGAGTGACGGTACCAAGACCGAGACGCGCCGCATCCTGAGCATTCATTTGCGCCACACCCATCTGACCGAGATGAGCAGTGCTGCCAAGGTTGTTTATTTTCGCTTCGTCGAGCAACGCCCGCATTATTGCCGGTCGGTGTGCGCCGAGTTTTAGTCCGTCTACGCCCTCGTGTGCAACATACTTAACCCATTCCCGCGCATCTTCCGGCGTCAGAATATCTACGTCTTCGTATTTCTCGCCGGATCCCAGCGTGTGATACGAAAACATTCTCGGCGCAACAATTTCGTTTTTGGCACTACGGGCTTTTTCTGACAGCGAGAATTCAAGACTGCCACTTGGCACACCACGAATGGTTGTAATCCCGTGCCCCATCCACAATTTGTAACTGTACTCGGCCTCGGGCGCCTTGGTACTACCGCCGGTATGGGTGTGCATGTCGATGATGCCAGGCATGACATATGATCCATGAGCATCTATTTCCCGGGTCGCACCCTGTGGTCTTTTTTCGTCATCAATCGCTAATCCGGGATAGCCAACAGATTTGATTTTCGTTATACGATTGCCCTCGATAACGATATCAACCGGCCCGATCGGTGGCGCTCCGGTGCCGTCAATCAGCGTTGCTCCACGAATAATGAGTCGCTCAAATGGCCCCTCCCCCTCTCCGGCTTTGCGGTCGGGTGCAGGAATCATCTGCGGATCTTCGTCCTGCGCGAAAGCGGGTAGCGTGAAAGCCAGGACCAGCGCAATTGCAATTGCCTGCCCAGCCGCAAGCCGTTCGATTATTTTCATTATTGACATCCCCCAGATGTTCTTATCAACCACTGTATTACTCTACTTCATCCAGTCGGACCGTACCTCTAATTGATGAATCCGGACTTTTGCGTTGACCAGCCGCAACTGTAGCGGCCCGGCCGGGTAACCACCCGGCTTGTGATAGGTGGCTATGAGCCTGCCCTCGCTCCACACGCTGTAGTCATCACCTTTTCTTACAAATCGAAGAGATAGTGCCTCGCCCGCATTGACGTTGAGCTCCGCATTCGCACGGACGATCCAGAAGGAATCTTCGACTGTCTTTATATAGGCACGTTCGACTTCATTGTCAGCGGCATCTGCAGACAGAGCATGACCTGTCGCCATCCACATACCGGTCTGCGTATCCTGACCGAAATCGATGTAGATGCCGAGATAGCGGCCGACCTCGAAAGTGACCTCCATTGACACCGAGATATCGCCACCAAATATCGCCTTGCTAACAAGAAATGCGCTGGCGGCCGGGTCCGTTTTTTGACCGTCGAATACGCTGGACGTGCCGGTCAATTCACCATCGGAAAAAGTCCAGTGGCCGGCATCCGGTGAGCGCCAGTCAGCGTCACCGCCTGCAAGCATATCGACCACAGCTGCAGCGCCACATGTCGTTGGTATGGCGATAGCCACAGGCAATAAAATACCCAGCCTGAAAATATGCTTAAATAATCGCGTTACTTGTCCTGGCACGGTACGCTCCGCCTGAAAATTCCAACAATTTCCAAGATAACCTGATAACGGTTTTAACATGAATCAAGACACAACTACATATACGTTCCGGCCTGCGATATTCGCCGTTGTTTTTCTGTCCGTTTTCGCAGTTTCCGTAGTCGCGCTTGCCGATGGGAACGAACTTCGCGTCGACGTAACCCGATTGAACGCCACAATGCAGCACATGAAGACATTTGGCATCAATGCGGCTGGTGGCTCCGATCGAGTGGCTTACAGCAGCGACAATCGTGACGCCCTGGCCTACCTGTCTTCCCTGATGCTGGAAGCCGGGCTCGAGGCAAAGATTGATGTTGCCGGAAATCTCGTTGGTCGGCGAGCTGGGAAAGTAGCGGGCCTGGCGCCCGTTATCACCGGTTCGCATGTTGATACGGTGCCAAATGGTGGCCACTACGACGGTATTGTCGGTGCAATGGCGGCCATTGAGGTAGCGCGGACTCTTCACGAGGCCGAATATGTCACTGATCATCCGCTCGAGATTATTGTCTGGTCCAACGAAGAAGGTGGCAAGACTGGCAGTCGATCATTCAACGGTTCGGTCAAGCCAGCCGAGTTCGCATTGCCCAGTCTCGGAGAGAAAAGCCTTGGCGAGGGCATTCGCTATATCGGTGGCGATCCTGAAAATATCTTGAGAAACGTCAGGCAACCCGGGGAAGTCGCAGCCTTGATTGACCTGCATATCGAGCAGGGCGCAATACTCGATAAGGAAGACATATCAATTGGTGTGGTCGAGGGCATTGTCGGTATAAAACGCTGGAACGTAAGCGTCGACGGATTCGCGAATCATGCCGGTACGACACCGATGGATCAGCGCCAGGATGCTATGTATACCGCAGCGCTTGTTGTTGCAAAGATCAGGGAAATAATAATCGGGGAACCCGGCCGCCAGGTTGGAACGGTTGGACGTATTCGGGCTTACCCCGGAGCGCCGAATGTCATTCCTGGCAAAGTGACATTCAGCCTCGAAATTCGTGATCTCGATATGGCGAAAATTGATCGTCTGTTTGGGTTAATTCAAAGCTCGGCGGTTGAGCTTGCAGAAAACAATGCGACGAAAATTCAATTCGAACACTTCTATACATCTCCGGCTGCCATAACAGATGAGCGCTTCAAGACGCTTATCAATGACAGTGCCGACTCGCTGGGCCTGAGTTCCATGCATATGCCGAGTGGCGCCGGACATGACGCGCAAAGTCTTGGTGGTATTGCGCCGCTTGGAATGATTTTCGTGCCAAGCAAAGATGGAACCAGTCACGCGCCGAGTGAGTTTACCAGTGAGCAACAGATTACGGATGGTGCGAATGTGTTGTTGCAGACGATTATCGGGCTGGATGGGGTTCTGGAGTGAATTTTATCTAAGTCGCACTCGCCCGCTGGGCGTAGTGATTTCGCCCGCTGGGCAGGCTCCTACATTTCTTATTAGCACCTGTAGATACTCTGTTGCGAGTCAAGCAGTTTGAGCCGCCTCCATCCTGAAGAACTTGCTGCCATCCCATTCTTTTCGATGTTTGAGTATGCCCCAGATGGCGTGTAACAGCTTGCGCATGACAGCGGTGATGGCCTGCATTTTGAGTTTGCCACGAGCCAATAACGCGTTGTAAAACGCGTTGACGTTGGGGTCCTTGCGGATCGCGGCCAGTGCCGGCATGAACAACGCTGCCCGCAGCTTGGCGTTGCCTTGCTTGGAGATTCGCCGTGGTGAACGGATAGAGGTACCGGATTCTTGCGGCCTGGGATCCAGGCCCGCTTGTGCGACCCATTGTGCCGGCGAGAGCCCCTGTGCCAGAACACTGAGCTCAGCAGACAATTTCATCGCACTGAGTTCGGCGACACCCGGCACGCTATCGAGCAGATACAGATCCTCAGCGAGCCTTTCATGCTGCTTCATCAGCGCGATGGCGGCCGCCTGGATACGCTCTGCACGACGTTGCAGATAGCGAAGATGTTCACGGAGGTCCCGCTGTGCCAGGCGTGTATGTGCACCAGCACGTTGTGCGGCGTGTAAGCGCGAGCGTTCCCGCACTTGTTCTTTCTTCAGCTGCGCCAGGCGGTGCGCAAGGCTTTGTAACTCCAGCAGCTCATCAGCCGGCGCTGTCCACGCAGTAAAAGGCATACGCTCGACATACTGCAGCAATATCGCTGCATCCACCTTGTCGGTTTTGGCGCGCACCATCTGCGCCTCGGCAAAGCGCCGACTCGCCCTGGGATTAACCACCATCACCTCGATGCCAGGTGCCCGATCCAGAGCCAGCGCAAGCTGCAGATGATAGATGCCAGTGGCTTCCAGGCAAACCCGTGCGCCCTTTGCACCACGCTTCATCCAGGTAATCGCTTGGCGGTGTCCAGCATTACTATTGGCAAACTCGCGTTGCGACAAAACTTCACCGCAGCGTCTTTGGATGTCGAAGGTCTCATTGGATACATCGATTCCGGCCTGGTTCATTGTCTTCTCCTCAGTGAAGTTCTACAGTGAACCCCGGTTCCCCTGACCTTCCACGTTTGCCTGCCTACCTTGTGACGCAGACTCTAGGGTCTCGGATACTCTTCGGCATTGGCAATTAAGGCGGGGGAACCACTCTACAGGACAAGGTCATAGCCTT
>QNFK01000213.1 GCA_003645495.1 Gammaproteobacteria bacterium | reverse complement strand
TACCGCCGGTAATTATAGCACCGACTCCAATAGAGTTGTGTGATTCAACGGAGATCACAGGTCCAGATGATGAGTTGGAGCCTTTTGATTTAGACAGTAAGACCGATGAGATAACAGGAGGTAATACCAATATATTAATTACCTATTATGAAACGCAGGCAGATGCAGATGCGGGGACCAATCCACTGACGAGTCCTTATGTAAACATTAGCAATCCACAGACTATATTTATACGCGCAGAAGATATCAATACGGGCTGTATTGTAAGTCTAGGCTTTACATTGGATTTAGTGGTAAACCCATTGCCATCACCAGTAACCCCGACGCCGTTGGAGTCTTGTGATGTGGACAATGATGGATTTGCGGAGTTTACCTTAACGGATAAGGATGTAGAGATTATCGGGGGTGAGCCAGGAGTAGTGGTAAGCTACCACGTGAGTTTATTAGATGCCCAGAATGGTGTGAACCCCTTACTGAGTCCTTTTATTAATACGCTAGCATATAATCAGATTGTTTATGTTAGAGCGGAGTATCCTTTGCCACCAGCAGGAACGGGAACAGGATGTTATGATATAGTAGAGTTAGAACTTATTGTGATTCCAAGTCCAGAGATTCCTATAGACTTGGATGATTTGGTAATGTGCGACGATGATGGTTTTACTGTTTTTGATTTAACAGAGCGAGCGATTGATATTTACGGAGTACAAGATCCACTAGATTACACATTGACTTATTATATAACACAGTTAGATGCAGAGGCTGGAATAAATTCCATTGCCAATCCGGGAGCTTTTCCAAATACTACCAACCCACAAACGATTTGGGTACGTTTAGAAGATAATATTACCTTTTGCGAACAGATAGGAAGTTTTGATTTGGTGGTAGAATTACTGCCTGTATTTACGGTAGTGACACCTTTTGAGTTATGTGATGATGAAGTAGCAGATGGTTTTACGGAATTTGATTTAAATTTTCAGAATGCTACCATAACGGGAGGAGATCCTAATTTAGGAGTTACCTATTACCCCACACAGATAGATGCTGATGATGCGACCAATGCCTTAGTAATTCCTTATACCAATACGGTAAATCCAGAGATGATTTATGTGCGTATAGAAGATAATACCACGGGATGTTATGACACCTTTGAGATGGAGTTGGTTGTTGTTGATCGACCTACTATATTTGATCCAGAACCTTTGGAATTCTGTGATGAGGATAATGATGGTTTTGGGGAGTTCACTTTAACGGATGCGGATATGGGAGTGACAGGAGGTATTCCTATAGGTAATCTACAGGTGAGTTATCATATTTTATTGGAAGATGCACAGAATGGAGATTTACCTATTTTAGATGTTCCATATTTAAATGTTGTTCCTTATCTGCAGACAGTTTATGTTCGATTGTTTGATCAATCTACGGGATGTTATAGTATTACTACCTTAGATTTAGTAGTCTTGGATTCTCCACAGATAATTCAGCCTACAGATTTGGAGTTATGTGATGACAATGGAGATGGGATAGAGGTCTTTGATTTAACCTTGGCAGAGCCAGAGTTATTAAATGGTTTAGATCCACTTTTATATACCATTACTTATTATGTAGATGCAGCCTTAACAGTTGTTATAGGTAATCCAACGTCATATTCCAATATACCACCGAGTCCACAGACCGTTTATATAGTAGTGGAAGATATTGCCAATGGATGTATGAGCGAACAGATAGTTTTATTATGGGTTCATTCTTTACCTGTTTTAATATCACCCACTCCTTTAGAGCTATGTGATCAGACAGAGATCACAGGTCCGGATGATGAGTTGGAGCCTTTTGATTTAGAGAGTGCCACCGATGAGATTACGGGAGGTAATACAACTATAACGGTGACTTATTATGAGACACAGGCCGATGCCGATGCAGGGACTAATGCACTAGCGAGTCCATATATAAACATCAGCAATCCACAGACTGTATTTATACGTGCAGAGGATTTAAATACCAGTTGTATTGTAACAGACGGTATTACTTTAGATTTAATAGTAAACCCATTACCATCACCGGTAACTCCGACACCATTGGAGGTTTGTGATGTGGACAATGATGGATTTGCTTTCTTTGCACTAACTAGTAAGGATTTGGAGATTATAGGCGGAGAGCCAGATGTAACGGTGAGTTACTATGAGACTTTGTTGGATGCTCAAGAGGCTGTTTTTGCACTTACGGATCCTTATATGAACATTAATACCCCTACGCAGATTGTTTATGCTAGAGCGGAGTATTCATTACCTCCAGTGGGTACGGGATGTTACCGGGTAGTAGAATTAGAATTAATGGTAAATCCTACGCCTATTATACCTTTAGACTTAGAAGATTTAGTATTATGTGATGACGATGGTGATGGTTTTTCTATTTTCGATTTAACCCAGCGAGCGGATGATATTTACGGAACTCAAGATCCATTGGATTATACGCTGACTTATTATACAAGTCTGTTAGATGCAGAGGCAGGGGCAAACCCTATAGGGAATCCGACATCATTTTTAAACACTACGAACCCACAGACGATATGGGTACGATTGGAAGATAATTTGACGGGTTGTTTAAAGATAGGTCAGTTTGATATACGAGCAGAGATAGGTCCGTTAATCATTCAGCCAGAGCCGTTGAGTATGTGTGATGATTTAGGGGAGCCTTATGATGGCATTAGGGTATTTGATTTGACTGTTAAGAATGATGAGATTACGGGGGGCGCTTTGGGAGTAGTAGTGACATATTATGAAACTGAGGCAGATGCAGAAGCAGACATCAATGTTATCGATCCAGATACGGCTTATGAGAATACAATAAATCCACAGACTGTTTGGGTGCGTGTAAGAGATGTAAATACCGATTGTTTTCAAACGGGTGTTTATTTAACCTTGGTTGTGGATGCAAATCCAGATCCGGAGGATCCAGACCCTATTATTTTATGTGATGTTACCAATCCTAATGATGGTTTTGAGGTTTTTGATTTAACAGAACGAGCGGCACAGATATTGGACGGAGAAGTTTGGGATCTTACTTATTATGAGAGTAGTTATGAGGATGCTGTAGATGGTCTTGGTGTAGGGGAAATAGTAACACCTACGGCTTATACTAATTTGAGTAGTCCACAGATTATTTATGTGAGAGCTACAATAGATAGTGCTAATCCAGATTCTTGTTTTGAGATTGTGGAGTTAGAACTTATTGTGAATCCACTTCCAGATGGCAGTGCGGGAATTGAACCTTATATTATTTGTGAGATACCAAGTGATGGTCTAGCGATCTTTGATTTAACCAGCAGGATAGATGAGATTTTAGCAGGTCAAGATCCTTTACTATATCAAGTAAGTTTTTATTTGAGCCAAGGAGATGCTGATGCGATGTTGAATCCTATACAAGACCCGGATATATATCAAAACATATCAAATCCACAGACGATTTATGTGGTGATATTAGATATTGCTACGGGATGTTTTGTGTCGACTCAGAATTTTGAGATAGAGGAACGTGAGGGAGCAGTGGCTATTACTCCATTAGATCCTTATGCTATATGTGACACTTGGGGTGAGAACGATGGTATTGCACAGTTTGATTTATCAGATCCTATATTGGTAGATGAGATTTTGGGTGGTCAAGATCCTTTGGTTTATTCTTTGGTTTATTACAGTTCTCCAGAAAATGCAGAGGCACAAGTAGGAGCGTTGCCAACCTTGTATGTAAATACGATTAACCCTCAGGTTGTTTATGCACGGGTTACTCATATAAATTCTGAATGTTATGATATCGCAGAAGTGATATTAAAGGTAGAGTTATTACCAGAGTTTACCTTGGAGGATAGTTATAGACTATGTATAGATGCTCAGGGCAACCCATTGCCAGGAGATGATGGTGATTCCCCCCCAGTAATAGATACGGGATTAGATCCTTTGGTATATATATTTGAATGGCAATTAAACGGAGAGGTTCTCTTAGGAGAGATAGGAGCCTCAATTACGGCTATAGCAGAAGGGACATACACGGTAACTGCCACGGAGATTGCTACGGGATGTAGTTCTGATGCAAGTACGATAGTAACGATATCTTCACCGCCACTGGTTTATGATGCTACGGTTATAACAGGTGCTTTTGCTTCGTTGCATAATATTTTAGCTACGGCAGAGGATGGTTATTATGGCATATATGAGTTTCAGTTGGATGATGGGGTGTTTCAGGATAGCGGTAGTTTTATCGATGTTGACCCAGGGAATCATATCATTACCATTAGAGATATAAATGGTTGTGGAAGTGTAACCATAGAGGTAGGAGTGATTGATTACCCACAATTTATGACTCCTAATGCAGATGGTTATCATGACACATGGAATATCATAGGAATTGCATATGGTGATCCTACGGCAAAAATTTATATATTTGACCGATATGGTAAACTTTTAAAACAATTAAGTCCACTTGAAGAGGGATGGGATGGAACCTATAATGGAAACCCACTACCTTCCAGTGATTATTGGTTTAGAATAGAGTATACAGAAAACGATATAGAAAAAGAATTTAAAGGACATTTTACCCT
>QNFK01000212.1 GCA_003645495.1 Gammaproteobacteria bacterium | reverse complement strand
TCTTCCGACATGCCGGCCACCATCGGCGTCATGAAAATTCCCGGGGCGATCGTGTTTACCCGTACGCCAATTCGCGCGAATTCCCTGGCCAGCGGCAATGCCATACTTACCAGTCCGCCTTTGGATGCGGAGTAGGCGGCCTGGCCAATCTGACCTTCGAATGCGGCGACCGACGCTGTGCTGATTATTACGCCGCGCTCGCCTCCGTCATTCGGCTCGTTGTTTTGCATTACATTGGCTGTTTCTTTGGCGATGAGAAATGAGCCAACCAGGTTGATTGAAATAGTCTTCGCGAAAAACTCTCCTGGCATGGTTCCTTCACGGCCCAGCGCACGCGCAGCGCCGACGACGCCAGCACAATTGACAGCCAGCGTTATGCCGTCCATGAATGCATTTGCTTTTTCGACCGCTGCGATGACGTCTGCTTCATTGGCGACGTCTGCATGGATGTAGGTTGCCCTCTCGCCAAGCTCGACTGCGCTCTTTTCGCCTTGTTCATCATTTACATCCAGCAGTGCGACCTGTCCCCCGGCGTCAATGACACTTTTTGCTGTTGCGAATCCAAGGCCTGATGCGCCGCCGGTGATTACTGCTTTCGCTGAAGCGAGTTCCATTTTGTTCTCCGCTGCTATTCGTTAGATATTGCTGATTAATTAACTTCGACACCGATCGCGACTGCCTCACCGCCGCCGATACACAATGAGGCAATACCCTTGCCGCCGCCCTTGCCGTGTAAGGCGTGCAACAACGTGACCAGGATTCGTGCACCGGATGCGCCGATGGGATGGCCAAGTGCGCAAGCCCCGCCGTTGATATTGACTTTTGCCGGATCAATGCTGACGTCCTGCACGGCGGCCATCGTCACGCAGGCAAACGCTTCATTGATTTCATACAAATCGACAGAGTCCGGGTTCCAACCCAGTTTTTCATGTAATGCTTTGATGGCAAATACGGGCGCCGTTGTAAACCACTCCGGTGCCTGTGCGAAACCGGAATGTCCCACAATTCTTGCCAGCACATTCATACCCTGGTCGCGCGCTTGACTCTCACGCATAAGAATCAGGCTGGCGGCGCCGTCGGAAATTGATGACGAGCTGGCGGCCGTCACCGTGCCGTCCTTTTTAAACGCCGGGCGCAAATTCGGTATTTTGTCGATATCGACTTTGCCGGGGCCTTCATCTTCGCTGACGACTTGCTCACCTTTACGTGTTTTGACCGTTACCGGTGCAACCTCATTGGTGAACCTGCCTTGCTCAATCGCATCCCTTGCCCGGCTGACCGAAGCAATCGCAAATGCATCCTGGTCGTCTCGCGAAAAGCCGTATTTTTCTGCGGTCATCTCGGCGAAATGGCCCATCATGTTGCCATCGGCAGGGTTTTGCAGGCCGTCAAAGAACATGTGGTCGAGAACTTCCTGATGTCCCATGCGATAGCCGGAACGGGCTTTGGGCATCAGGTAGGGTGCGTTGCTCATCGATTCCATGCCACCGGTCAAAACGATGTCTGCAGACCCGGCCCTTATCAGGTCGTGGCCCAGCATGGTGGTCTTCATGCCGGAGCCGCACACCTTGTTAACTGTCGTGCACGGAACACCCGTCGGAATGCCCGCCGCAAGAGCGGCCTGGCGTGCCGGCGCCTGCCCGAGGCCTGCCGGCAAAACGCAGCCGAGCAAAACTTCGTCCAGCTGCGCCGGATCGAGCATGCTGTCTTGTATCGCTGCAAGGCTGGCCGCAGCAGAGAGGTCGGTCGCGCTGACGGGGCTGAGTACGCCCTGAAATGCGCCCAGCGGCGTTCTGCGGGCCGCGACAATGACGACATGGTCGTTATTCATCAAGGGATTCTTCCGTTGGTCGGGCAAATTTGGAGTGCCACTTTCCCGTATCCGGGCGCATCGTGCAATGCCAATAATGCGGTACCTTACGCATCGGTTTTACCTGCAAGCAGGTCCGGCTCGTCGAGAACTTCAAGTATGCGTTGTCGTGACAGTTCGGCCAGGTCCTTGCGGTCTGCGAAAGCCTGATGTGATGGTTCAACGGGGTTCAGGATATCAATGCGCAAATGGCCGTGCCGTGGCAACAGCGTATGTGCGAGCAGAACCTGTCGCGACCCGGAAATGGCGAGCGGTACGATCGGTACCGAAGCTTTGATAGCAGCTACAAAAGCACCGGCGCGAAACCGGCTGAGGCCTGGCTGGCTGATTACAGTCCCTTCCGCAAAAAACGTCAGTGATTCCCCCGCGCTGGCAGCGCGTAACAGATGTCGCGCATCCCTGGCGCTGCCAGACGCGTCGAATCGCTCCACGAATTTTGAGCCAACACGGCGCATGAGAAAACTGATTCCGGGTATGCGTTGCATTTCACCCTTAATCACGAACGAAAATCGCGGCGGCAGGAAACCCTGTAGGAGTACGCCATCGACAATACTGGCGTGATTGGCGACCACGATGCAGTGCCCGGCGGGGAGCTTTTCATAGCCCCGGACTTTGACATGGACGCCGGCAAGCGTGAATACCATCCGTGAGCATGCGGCAACGTAGCGTCTTCTTCGTTCCAACCCGGGTATCAGCACGGCAGACAGGATGGCGAAAAAGATGCACACGAGAAACGTGAGCCAGCAATAGAGGCCATACAGATAGCTGAAGGGCCCTCTCGCGGTTGAATGTGCAGACGAGTTCACAGGTCGGTCCGAAGGTTGCACGGGTATTGGTTCCCAGGCCGGTTTAATATCACCGTTCTGACTGTGATGCAGGTCACTTTATGTTAATGCCCTGAGGAATTTGTGACGGCGGTCACGCCGGTGTCGACTGTGGCTGATCATACTCAATTCCTTGGAAAAACCGTTGTTTGGCGATCAGGTTGTCAGGATTCACGACGTTGATATTGCTCATTGGAGCGCTGCAACGCCGACAGTGCATGCTACCAGCCATATGTCGTAAAAGTACGGTCAGAATTTACCAGGCAAACCAGGGACGGTCTGCAAAATGATGGACACTATGACGACAAGTCAGACAGATAAAACCGACAAGCCACAAGCGAGTTTGGATGCACTGATCGATCGCTTCCTCGATGCGATCTGGACCGAACGCGGCCTGTCCCCCAATACGCTGGGCGCATATCGCGCTGACCTCATGACGTTGGCACGTGGTCTGGCGGAAAAAAATATTTCGATTGAAAAAGCCGAGAAAGCGGATTTGCTGGAATTCATCGCAGGTCGTGTGGAAGGCGGCGCGAAACCACGTTCTACCGCAAGGCAACTTTCCAGCTTTCGCAGATTCTACCGCTACATCATGCGCGAGGGTTTGCGGGACACTGATCCAACAGCCGACATAGCAATGCCACGCATTGGCCGATCACTACCGAAGACGCTCACGGAAGAAGAGGTTGATGGATTGATGCAGGCGCCGAATACCGATGAGCCACTGGGTCATCGTGATCGCACCATGCTTGAGCTGTTGTACGCAACCGGGTTGCGGGTTTCCGAATTAATCAATCTCAAGCAGTCGCAGATCAATTTCAACCAGGGTGTTTTGCGCATCATCGGCAAGGGCGATGTCGAGCGGCTGATTCCACTGGGCGATGAATCGCAGCGCTGGCTCGGGGATTTCATCGACGGCCCGCGTATGGAAATATTGCTTGAGCGACAGACGGATTACCTTTTTCCCACACGCCGCGGCGATCGTATGACGCGCCAGGCTTTCTGGCACATTATCAAGCGTTACGCGCAAAAGGCCGGTATCGACAAGGATTTGTCACCGCACAGCTTGCGCCACGCCTTTGCGACACACCTGCTGAATCGTGGCGCGGATCTGCGCGTTGTGCAGCTGTTGTTAGGGCACAGCGACCTTTCCACGACACAGATTTATACGCACGTAGCCCGGGAAAGGCTCAAAGACCTGCACGGTCAGCATCACCCGCGCGGCTAGCTCCCTAATCACATGGTGTAACAAATGACCAATATTAACGGTCTGTTTTGTTACAATCGCGACGCATTTTGCCGTGGGCCGGTGGAACCGGCAATCAGGATTACGGTCCAATCTCGTTACACCATGTGGCATGCCGCTGAACCGGCATTGCAAAAGGAATCTTTAATGAATAACGTCTTTCTGCGAACCAGCATAGCGCTGTCAGCGACTCTGCTTTTCTTCGTTGCTCCGGCAACAGCAGAAGAAGTGTCGGCGGAACTCCAGCACGTCCGGGAAACGGTCTCGTCGATGTTCTCGGGTGTTGAAGCCGAACATGTATTTGAGAGTCCTATCGACGGCTGGTATGAAGTTCGGCGCGGCGCCGTCGTTGCCTACATATCTGCCGATGGTCGTTACCTGATGCAGGGTGACATCATTGACCTTGATCAGCAGGTGAATCTGTCGGAAAACAGCCGCAATGATGCCCGGGTCGAAATGATGTCGTCCGTACCAAACGATGACCTGATCGTTTTTACGCCGGATGAAGTCAAATATACGGTTTCAGTATTTACTGATGTCGATTGCACCTACTGTCGCCGACTGCACAGTCAAATGGATCAATACCTGGCACAAGGTATTGAGGTGCGTTATTTCCTGTACCCGCGTAGCGGGCCGGCTTCAGCTTCCTGG
>QNFK01000211.1 GCA_003645495.1 Gammaproteobacteria bacterium | reverse complement strand
TCTGACGAAAAGTCTGTCGCAGAAGCATTTGGTGCTGATGTCGCGAGCAAAATGTTCGACGAAAACTCGGCCGAAGTCGAGACCATTATCATGGAAGGCGAATTCGTTCGTAGCGCCATCGATAAAGAACGCCTTGCAGCGGAGAGCGATGCCAGAAGCCAGATTGACGAGTACGGCAAGCTCGCCGATACCTATGCACTCAACCGGGATAACCTGCGTGGCGGCCGGCGCAGATATGACCCGGCCAGCTACACCGCCATTGCCGGCGTTGTAGTCCTGGGGCTGATATTACTGGGCCAGATAATGCACGGCACACGCAACTCACTGGCAACCTACGGATTTTTCAACCAGACCATGGGTCCTGTGTATCGCATGCTGGGAAGACCAATTACACCGCAATGGGACATCAAGGGTTGGCAGTTTGAATCGACCACCGGCAGCACGGACGAAAACGAACAAGTGCTGACCGTGTTCTCACGCCTCGTCAATAAATCCGAGCAGCCGCTGCCGTTCCCGCTGGTGCACGTGTCGTTGACGGACCGCTGGGAAGAGGTCATCGGCAGCCGCGTTCTCGAACCAAACGAATACCTCGCCGGCGATCTGGATCCAAGCAAACCGGTTACGCCAGGAGAAAACTTCACAGCTGTCATTACCATTGCGAGCCCGTCTGAAGAGGCCACCGGCTTCAAACTCGATGTCTGCTACCGCGTGTCCCCTGGACGTGTGCGCTGCGCCAATGAAGACTTCAAGAACTAGTCCGGACCAGGCGCCACGATCATGCAAATAGGCCCCTATAAGCTATCCAGCCCGTTCCTGCTCGCCCCTATGGCGGGGATAACCGACGCACCCTTTCGCAAACTATGCCGTCGCTTTGGCGCCGGAATGACAACATCGGAAATGACCACAGCGGATATTTCCCTGTGGAGTACCGCAAAATCCCAACGACGACTGGACCTGGATATGGATGCCACGCCACGCGTGGTGCAAATCGCCGGCCCAGAACCACAGCAACTTGCCACTGCCGCCAGGCTGTGTGTTGAGCGCGGCGCCGAGATTATCGATATCAATATGGGTTGTCCTGCAAAGAAGGTCTGCAAGCGACTGGCCGGTTCTGCCCTGCTCCAGGATCCCGGGCTGGTCGCACAAATTCTTGAGTCTGTAGTCGCCGCGGTTGCTGTGCCGGTGACCCTGAAAATGCGTACCGGGTGGGATGAGAAAAATCGCAACGGTATCGAAATCGCAAAAATTGCTGAGGCGAGCGGTATACAGGCGCTTGCCATACATGGTCGAACCCGTGCCTGCAAATTCAAAGGCAACGCAGAATACGAAACGATTGCGCAAATAAAGAGCAGCGTAAAAATTCCGGTGATCGCCAATGGAGATATAACCACTCCGGAGAAGTCGCTTGAGGTTCTTCGCCTAAGCTCCGCTGATGGTTTGATGATCGGTCGCGGCGCCCAGGGCCGGCCGTGGATTTTTCGCGAACTAAATCACTATATGAAAACCGGGCAACATATCGCGCCACTAGAAAAAACTGAAGTCCGTGATATTATGCTCGGCCACCTTAGCGACCTGTACCAGTTTTATGGGGATACAACTGGCGTGCGGGTGGGTCGTAAGCACCTGACCTGGTATTGCGCCGGTTTGACTAATACAGAGAAATTCCGGACACAGGTGGTGCGTGTTGATAGTGCTTCCGAACAAATTCGTCTTACGCGGGAATTCTTTGGCTCACCAGCCGGAGGTGAAAGTATCGCGGCGTAGAAATTGTTATCGGCAGTAGTTGTGCGAACTCATCTCAGGAATCGTTGCAAAGTGGCCCATAATAATAAAAACGAAAACAGGAATAAAAATAACGAGTTAAATGCTTTAATCACGAAAAAGCCGTTAAGAAAGCACACGGAAGAAGCACTCGATCGATATTTTACGAGCCTGAACGGTGACCGCCCCGGCGATCTTTATGACCTGGTCCTCGGTGAAGTTGAAGAACCGCTATTCAAGGCTGTTATGGATTACACGCGTGGCAACCAGAGCCAGGCAGCGGGAATTCTTGGTATAAACCGGGGCACCCTGCGCAAGAAACTCAAAACTTATTCGTTACTTCAATAAAGGCTATTCATGTTTACGGTGCGCCGCGCCCTTATCAGTGTTTCTGATAAGCGCAACTTAGTTGCATTTGCCAAAGGCTTACAAGACCTCGGCATCGAAATTCTCTCCACCGGCGGTACCTGTCGCCAACTCAACGAAGCTGGCATCACCGCCATCGAAGTCTCGTCGAAAACCGGGTTTCCGGAAATAATGGGGGGCAGAGTCAAGACCCTGCATCCCGTCATTCATGGCGGCCTGCTCGGCAGGCGCGGCGTGGACGAGGACGTCATGAGCGAGCACGATATAGAGCCGATCGACCTGCTCGCCGTCAACCTGTATCCTTTTGAAGAAACAATCAGCCGCGCAGATGCGACGCTGGCGGACGCTATTGAGAACATCGATATCGGCGGCCCTGCGATGATCCGTGCCGCGTCAAAAAATCATGCCGGTGTAGCGGTTGTCGTCGACCCCGATGATTACGCTGCAATTCTTGATGCGTTAAAAGGCAATGAGTTGTCAGAAACCTACCGTCGCGGTCTCGCAGCCAAGGCGTATACGCATACCGCGAGCTACGACACAGCGATCAGCGGTTATTTGTCCGCGTCCGTAGGCAAGGAGCTGCTGGATGAGCGTTTTCTCTACGCCGGCGGCCGCATCGAAAAACTACGCTACGGTGAAAACCCACATCAGGAGGCCGCGTTTTACCGCGACCAGGCGCCGGTTCCCGGTTCGCTCGCCACCGCACGCCAGCTCCAGGGCAAGGCGCTGTCGTATAACAACATTGCTGATAGCGACGCGGCTCTGGAGTGCGTCAGGCAATTCACACAGCCGGCCTGCGTCATCGTCAAACATGCGAATCCATGTGGCGTTGCGGTCAGCGACGATATTCACGATGCCTATGAGAAAGCTTTCGCGACCGACCCGACCTCGGCATTTGGCGGCATCATCGCATTCAATCAGACACTGCAAAGTCGCACCGCAAGGGCAATCATCGACAAACAATTTGTCGAGGTTATCGTCGCGCCAGATATAGAAAAGGATGCACTCGAGATACTTGCCGAAAAGAAAAATGTTCGCGTACTGCAAACGGGAAGCAAGGCGCACGCAGACGACGCAGGCTTCGATTTCAAGAAAGTTTCGGGCGGCTTGCTGGTGCAGAGCAAAGATAAGGGAGTCATTACGGCAGCCGATCTCAAGGTAGTGACGGACAAGGCGCCGGACGATGCCCAGATTCAGGACCTGCTGTTCGCCTGGCAGGTCGCAAAGTTTGTAAAATCGAACGCGATTGTTTTTTGTAAGGACGGCATGACGATCGGCGTTGGTGCAGGGCAGATGAGCCGTGTTTACAGCACCAAAATTGCCGCTATCAAGGCAGCGGATGAAGGACTCACAGTAAAAGGCTCGGTGATGGCATCCGATGCGTTCTTCCCCTTCCGCGACGGCATCGACAGCGCCGCGGAACACGGCATCTCGGCAATTATTCAGCCAGGTGGCTCGATGCGGGATGAAGAGGTTATTGCCGCTGCAAATGAACATGGATTGGCGATGGTGTTTACGGGGATGCGGCATTTCCGGCATTAATTGAGCGAAGTAGTATCGTTGGGATTCGCGGCCCAATTTGCCTATTCTTTTGAGAAGGGCGAACCAGGTACGTGCAAATTGATCTTTAGTGCAATAAATGTCAGTTCGCACCTTCCATAAGTGCATTTAAGAAAATTACAGGCGAACTGGGGCACATTGATGAAGATACTAATTGTCGGCGGTGGTGGCAGAGAACATGCCCTCGCATGGAAGTGCGCACAGTCGCCTTCCGTCAGCGAAGTCCTCGTCGCCCCAGGCAACGCCGGTACCGCACTCGAACCGGGCGTACGCAACGTCCAGGTTGACGCCGAAGATATCGACGCACTCCTGCAACTCGCAACAACCGAAAACATCGACCTGACCATCATCGGGCCGGAAGTACCACTGGTTGCCGGCATCGTCGACAAATTCCAGGAAAAGGGCCTGCGCTGTTTCGGCCCATCGGCCGCGGCCTCGCAGCTGGAGGGATCGAAAGCCTTTACCAAGGACTTTCTTAAGCAACACAACATTCCGACTGCGGACTACCGTAATTTCGACGTGCTCGAGCCAGCGCTGGAATACATTCGCGAACAAGGTGCGCCCATCGTCATCAAGGCGGACGGACTCGCTGCCGGCAAAGGCGTCATCGTTGCGCAGACACTTGCTGAGGCGGAGGCTGCTGCGACAGACATGCTCGGTACCGGCACGTTTGGTGATGCCGGCAATCGCATCGTCGTCGAAGAATTTCTTGAGGGCGAAGAAGCGAGCTTCATCATCATCACCGATGGCCACGACATATTGCCACTTGCCACTTCACAGGATCACAAAGCGCGCGATGACGGCGATGTTGGACCAAACACTGGCGGCATGGGCGCCTATTCCCCGGCACCGGTTGTTACGCCGGAAATCGAAGAACGAATTCTCGAGCAGGTCATCCGACCAACCCTTGCCGG
>QNFK01000210.1 GCA_003645495.1 Gammaproteobacteria bacterium | reverse complement strand
TGCCGGCACGAGGAATCGAACCCAATCGGCCCTCATCACGAAAAATAAATCCACCGCCCGGTGCCGATTGATCTTTAGTAAACAAATCCAAAAAAGAGACAAACCCCTCCAAGAGGATTTCTGTACCCGCCAAACGAATAGGGGCCCCTTTTTTGGGGCCCCTGTTTGTTTGGTGCCGGCACGAGGAATCGAACCACGGACCTACTGATTACAAATCAGTTGCTCTACCAACTGAGCTACGCCGGCAATATATATTTAGATTGTACCTGCCATCCATGGCTCAACATCGTCTTTCTCCGAAAACCGGCCGCGACGTCCTGTCGCGGCGTTCGCCGGGCCGAAGCAATGCTTCGGCTTGCCCGGCTCACCCAACTGAGCTACGCCGGCGTTGTCAGGTGAGACTGTGCCCGCTGTTAGCGGGAGCGCATTATTGGCTTTTACGACAGGCCGGGCAAGGGCTTTTGGCACAAATTCGGCGCTTTAATTAGATCTGGGGCAGGTAGCCTGGTCGCGCAACATGACCTTTTCCTCGCCATACTTCTCAATCATCGCACCAGCCCCTTTTCCGGGCGGCAGGCCGATATCGACGTAGAAGACCGTCGCATCGCGCATTCTCGGCGTAATGTCCGCCTGCAGGTCGAGTGATTTGGCCTGCAATTCGATACGTTCAGCGCGACTCATTTCACCGAACAGGCCCAGGGATATCTTCAGGCCCTCCTCATCGGTCGGCACCAGGTAGGCGTCCCCGAGGCCGCCCGCCTTCAACTTGTCCAGCATTGCGTTACCGGCGTCCCGGTCCGGAATATTCCTGATCTGTACCCAGTGACCGACGAATACCTGTCCCTGGGTTGTGCGAACACTGGCGCGCATCCCTTCACTTTCATAGTCAGCCAGTGCGCCATCCGCGTCCGTATTGCTCTTGAACGGCCCAATGGTTACGCAGGAGCGTCCCACAAGCGCCGCCAGATCAGACGGTTTTCCTGATCCCAGCACAGCACCTACACTGGTCGCTGCTTCGGCAACAACCATGCCGGACACATTCAGTGGCGGACCAAGCTCCGCTTCGCTGACGACGACGACACCCGTTTCATCGGGATTGTCTACAAACCGCCCCCACATGTAGTAGAGGATGTTCGCGAGCAGCAGCAATAATAAGAGGTTTCTCATAACTTACTTTGCAGTATGAAAGCCAGACCCTGCAATACAAGATTTGGCCGATGAAGGACGTTGCCATCAAGCTGCTTTAGGATGCGTGAGGCGTCACCTCCGGTCAAGACGATTTTTGGTCTGAAACCCTCTGCTCGCATGGTCTTGACCGCCCGTTCAACTGCGCCACAAACAGCACTCAACGAACCATTTTGTGTGGCCGTACTGGTGCTTTTGCCAAACATCTGCATTCCGCTGCCAGGATTTCTTCGCATTCGGCCTGGTGCACCGATTTCGCTGGTGTCTTTCTCAAGCGCGCTGACCATGAGCTGCAAACCGGGCAGAATCTGTCCGCCGAGGTGTTGGCCGTCTTTGTCCAGTGCATCGATCGTTACTGCTGTACCAACATCCACAATACAGATTGCCCCGCGTATTTCGGCACGGGCGCCTATCATCGCGACCCAGCGATCGACACCCAGACACCGGGGTTGCCTGTAGCTGTTAGTGATCCCGTAAGCGGATTTCTCTGAGCGCGCAAAATGTACATCTGTATCGCAATGGATACCCATAACGCCCGCAAGGCGTGTTGCAAAACTGGCACCTGCCACATTGCTGACGAGAATCTGATTAACCTTGCGAGGAAGTCGCGTCGTCAATGCATTGAATCCGGATTCCTGCAGCGTCGCGTGAGTAATGCTGCCGGTTCGGGCAATACGATCCTGCTCCAGCACGCCCCATTTCAGGCGCGTGTTGCCAACATCGAACAACAGTGCGCGACCGTCAATCACAAGTGATCACCCGGTTAGCCACCAAAGAGTACGCTACCGGATACGATGCGCCGTCTCCCGGTTTCAGTCTCGAGAATGAGCGTACCGTCAACATCGATTCCCTGTGCTACTCCGGGAACCAGTTCGTCGGTCAACTCGATTCGTATGCGCTGGCCGCGTAGCCAGTCGAATCGCCGCCAGGTACCGATAAACGGTGCGAATCCCGCAGCCGCAAACTGCGCCATAGCGTTGAAAACACTTTCGATCAACTTCGTGGAAATTTCCGACCGGCCTGGGAGCTGGTCACAACATGACGCAAGATCTGTCACGCGACCGAGACTGCTGGAAATACCCGCCATATCGCCAACGCCTTGAAAATCGACATTCAGACCGATTCCAACGACCACTGTCACCCCGTCAGTCTTTGCCGGTAACACTTCGGTCAGAATGCCACCAACCTTGCCGTCACCAATGACAATGTCGTTAGGCCACTTCAGCCCGATTCCGCGAATTCCGAGTCCGTCGAGCGCTTCGGCAACGCTGGCACCGATTGCCAGCGTCAGACTGGCAAATTCTTCAGGTCGACTTGCGAACGTATACGATATGGAAATACAAAGGCCCGTCGAAGGCGTCGAAAACCAGGATCGGTCCAATCGTCCACGACCAGCAGTCTGATGTTCTGCCAAAGCAACGCGATACCTTCCGACTCGGGGTGGCGGTTGCCCGAGCAGGTATTTATTAGTTGAATCGATCTCGGAGAAAGCCTCCAGGTGATCGAGATGCGCACGCGATAAATCTGACAGCGGCTCCCGGATCATGTCGGCATCCAGCAAATTCATAAACTGTTTATCGATTCCTGCGAAAAAGCATCAATCTTGTGTTTCGCGATTCAGTTCCGGCGCGCATACGTTGCAAATTGGATCGATGACTGAAGACGAGGTAGGCACCGAGCACGGCACAGTATATGAACAGCGGTTGATCGTCCGGCAAACGTGTCAGTGCAAGATAAACTGGTGCAGATACGGCCGCAGTAATCGTTGCAAGTCCCACGTAACCAAACAGAACCAGAACCCAGGCCCAGACGAGAAGAACCGGCAGGATAAGGCTCGGCGCAAGGACGGTAAGTGTACCTACCAGAGTTGCGGCACCCTTGCCGCCGCGAAATTCGTGCCACATCGGCCAGACATGGCCAACTACAGCGGCGCCCGCACAACAAAGTGCAAGCCAGACCCGCGATATCTCCGGATCAGTGGCTACAAATGGCAGGTTGAGACCGGGGACGATGCCGGCCGCTACTGCGCCTTTGCCGACATCAACCACCATTACAGCCAGTGCAAAGAGCCAGCCCTGCGTTCGTAAGGCGTTGGTACCACCGGCGTTGCCACTACCCGCCTTGCGAATATCAATGCCGCCGCGCAAACGACCAACCACCAATGAACCCATAATTGAGCCAATGAAGTATGCAACAAGAAATTTTGTTCCCAGTTCGAGCATGAGGAAAAGCCAGGCGTTTTGTACTATGCAGAAGCGCATTGTAGCATCAGGAACGATATCTCAGTTGGGCACCAGCGAATGAACAGCGACTCTGTCCCACTCTTCATAAATCCGGTTGCCGGCCGTGGGCGAGCGCGGCGCGAGATAGCATCGATACGCGATCTGTTAGGTACCTGCGGCGTCCCCGTGGAGGTGATCGAAAGCACCGTTGCTGGCGACCTTGAAGAGAAAATTTTCAGGGCGTCTACGGAAGGAGCAGACCGGGTGATCATCGCCGGCGGCGACGGATCTGTGCACGAGGCCGTTAACGGGCTGTTGCGGGCGAAAAACAATACTGCGCTCGGCGTGATTCCACTCGGGACCGGCAACGATTTCGCCAAAGCCTGCTCGATTCCACTGCACTGGGAAGATGCCGCCACTTTACTGGCCAGCCGGATATGCGATCAGGCGCCGGTACGTTACGTCGATGCCGGGCGAATGAACGATCGATTTTTCGCCAACGGCGCAGGTATTGGATTCGACGCCAAGATTAATCGAATCGCACATGACCTGCGATTGCCAATTGGCGACCTGGTTTATCTCATCGCCGTTTTCCGGGGAATGTGGGATGGGGTCATCACACCAAACGTCAGGATCAGGTATGACGGCAGCGAGTACGAAGGACCGGTAACACTGGCAAACGTCAGTAACGGTCCGTGGGTGGGCGGGATGTTCCACATTGCGCCGATGGCAAAAATTGATGATGGCAGCCTGGACCTGGTTTATGTAGCGCCAGTTGACCGACTACGCATTCTTTCCTTGTTACCGAAACTCATTAAAGGAACGCACATTAATGAAGCAGAAGTAACCCACAGCGCCGTTAAATCTTTTGAGTTGATCGCCGATGAGCCGGTGCCATCACATATGGATGGAGAAGTTCAGCCCTTACAGACAGAATTTCGAATCGAGTTACTTGAGAACGCGCTGCGGCTGCTTTGAGGTCATTGGCTGAACTAAGCGGCCGGATGGCACCAACGTCATTGCGAGCCCGAAAAAACAGACGTCATTGCGAGGAGCGAAGCGACGCGGCAACCTCTATCAGGTTGAAATATCGCAAAACGAAGACCCACGACAGCATTAAGAGATTGCCACGCCCTCCGGGCTCGCAATGACGTCTGTTTTTTCGAGTTCGCAATGACGTCTGTTCTTTTCGGTGGTTTCGATGG
>QNFK01000209.1 GCA_003645495.1 Gammaproteobacteria bacterium | reverse complement strand
GGAGCGTTTGCCGTCGATTACCTGTGGAACCGCAGTACTGCCGGGGCGATTAGCAAGAACGAAGCCGCCATAGCGACATTATCAACGTCAGTCAGGGCCTCCAGGGACGCGCTCGCCGCGCTCGAGCAAAATGTGCAGGGGCTGGGCAGGACGGAGGCGTCGGGCGACGCCCAAACCGATGCGCTTGAGCGGCAGTTAAACCAGCGGCTGCGGCAGCTGGAAGTCCTGCCTGCCCGCCTCTCGAATGTCGAGGCCACCGTGTCATCGCTACAGGGAATTTCGACGGGTGCCCGGGACGCATGGCTTCTGGCCGAGGCCGAATACTACATGCAGATCGCGAATGCGCAGCTGCAACTTGCCGGCAATCCGGACCTGGCAAGCCTGGCACTAAAGCTTGCAGACGAACGCATTTTGCAACTCGCGGACCCGGGGCTGACGGAGGTCCGGCGTGCATTGTCGGACGAACTGCGCGCACTGGAGGTGATGGACAACCCCGACACAGAAGGCATTACGCTGACCCTGGCAAGCCTTGCCAGTGTGGTTGAGTCGCTGCCACTGCGACAAGAGGTCGTTGTGCAGGCAGCGGACGGCACAGGGATTGATCCGGATTTAACCGGGGTCGATCGTGCCTACGCATCTTTGAAGAATGCGCTCGGCGGAGTGGTCTCCGTACGGCGAACCGACGAATCCATGCAGCCGCTGATAGCGCCCGAAGCGCAGTTCTTTCTGCGTGCCAACCTCGCATTGCAATTGCAGGCAGCAAGGCTCGCCGTGCTCAGGAACGAGGAAGCAATTTTTGCACAGAGCCTCGATGATGCGTCTGTGTGGTTGACCGAATATTACGACACCGGTAATACCGCGGTACAAAGCGCGCAGCAGACCATCACCGAAATTCGCAGCAGCGTGTTTTCGGTTGCCGTGCCCGACATATCGCGTTCCCTGCGCTTGCTGCGACAGTTCAACGCCCTTGCAGATGCCGTCGCCCCGCCTGCCAATCAGGCTGACGATGCGGCTGAAGCCGAACCAGAGCCAGCGCAAGAGCAAGAGGAAGAACCGCAGCAATGAAATTTGGCCTCATCGTCATTGTCGCACTGGTGGTCAGTGCACTAGCCGCAAACCTGTTGCTGGAAGATCCGGGGTATGTGGTCATCAGCTTTCGCGGTTACCTGATCGAGATGTCGGTGCCGATTCTGCTCGCCTCGTTTGTGCTGTTTTTGTTTACAGCCTGGTTCATCGTGAAGTTGTTTCGTGCCCCGCGAAAACTGGGCGAGGCTGCCGGCCGCTACCGTGCCGGTCGTGCCGGGCAACGTCTTACTCGCGGAATCATTGAAGTTGCCGAGGGCAACTTCGCGAAAGGCGAACGCTTGCTGACGCGCTCGGCCGGAGTCAGTGATGCACCACTACTGAATTATCTGCAGGCAGCACGTGCCGCGCACCTGCTCGGCCAGGATAACCGGCGTGATGACTGGTTACGCCTGGCCTACGAACAATCCCCCGAGGCAGCGAACGCTGTGCTGCTGACGCAGGCGGAGCTGCAACTCGACCAGGAGCAGTACGAACCTGCGCTCGCTACACTGCGCAAGATAGAGGAGAACACACCGAATCACTCGCATGCGCTGGTGCTGCTGGGCCGACTCTACTTTCGACTTAACGATTGGGAGCACCTGGCAGAATTGCTGCCAAAACTGACAAAGCATGGGCGTATCGACGCGGCAACGCTGCACCAGTGGTCGTTGCGTGTCTATCAGGAACAGCTGCAGGCTGCTGCAGACGGCGCTGCGGTTCAGTCGGTCTGGAAAAAGCTGCCGAAGAAGCAGAAAAAAGATATCGAATTGCTGGAGGCCTATTATTCGAGCCTGATACGCACTGGCATGCACGCCCAGGCGGAGAAGGAGATCGCAGCGGAGTTGCGACGCGAGTGGCGACCTCCACTGGTGCGCTTGTACGGCATTGTCGAGGCCGACGATCCCGCGCGACAGCTCAAGAAAGCAGAGAGCTGGCTACGAGATCACGGTGAGGACGTTGATTTGCTACTTGCTGCAGCACGACTCTGCCTGCGCAATGAATTGTGGGGTAAAGCACGCAGTTACCTGGAAACGGTCATCGCTATTCGACCGACACCGGACGCCTACCAGGAGTACGGCCGCCTGCTGAACCGGCTCGGCGAAGGTGATGCTGCGGCCGACGCTTATCGATCAGGCCTGAGCCTGGTTGCCCGTTCGCCAATCCCGGCCATTCCGCATCTCGAACCGGACCCGGACAACGAATAGCAATTCGCAAATGCATTTTGTCGTCAACGGTGTTGGCTACACAGGCAGTCGTGTTCTGGCGGCACTTCCGGCGGATCGGGCCACGGGGATAAGCCGGTCACCCGTCGCTGAATTCGATGATGAGCAAGTGGTTACGGTCGATCTGGATGATATCGATAACGTAGATCTGCGATTGCCAGATCGATACACACTGCTCTATACGGTGCCGCCGTCTTGCGACTCGTTGGATGATCCGAGGCTGACGCAGTTTTCGAGGATGCTCGATCCATCTCCCGAGCGATTTGTGTATATCAGTACCAGCGGTGTTTATGGAGATTGTGCGGGCAGGTTGGTGAGCGAAACCGACACACTCACGCCGGTGACAGACCGTGCGCGACGACGGTTTGCGGCGGAAGAAATGCTGCAGCAATGGTGCAGCAAAAATGAGTGCGAACTATTTATCCTCAGGGCACCTGCAATATATGGCCCGGGACGTCTCGGGATCGACAAAATACGTGCGGGCAAAGCAGTCCTGCGTGAAGCGGAGTCCAATCCCGGCAACCGCATTCATGTCGACGACCTTGCAGCATGCTGCATTGCTGCGATGACGGGCAACAAAGCGCCCGGCATCTACAATGTCGCCGATGGCGACTTCAGGAGCCCGACCTGGTTCGCCAATACTGTGGCAGAAATGGCCGGCCTCGAGCCACCGCCGACAATTACACGTGCACAGGCAAAGGAAACGCTGGGCGCTGCACGATTCTCGTTTCTGTCTGAATCCAGAAAACTCGATACGACGAAGATGCGCGAGACGCTGATGTTCTCGCCCGCTTACACAAACCCGGAAGATGGAATCCGCGCCAGCCTTGTCGAAGACGGCTTACTGCGAAAAAAACAGGCTCAATAAAGAGCCGCTGCACCCTGATTCGGTGATCCCACCAACCCGAAATCAAAAAACTGTAGAAAAGGCCCGTAGGAGCCCGTGCCGGTAGATACCTTAATCCGAAAGCTGAGTGAGTGCTTCTATCGGGGCGACGGGCGACAAACAATAAAAACCCGGGATCAGGCTTCATCAGAAACTGAAGGTTGACCCCGGATTTTTATTGTTTGCAAAACACAGCCCATCGCACCCGCATGAAAGCAACACCTGCCAAACTACAGATAATCAGGAAAATCCAGCCCAATCGCCCGCTGGGCGGGCTCCTACAGCTCGATTATTAAGGCTGGCTACGCACGCTGCGCAGCCACTTGGTCAGCGGCTCCCACTGCTCCCAGTCGGGCCATGCCAGGTATTCCGGCAACTCGAAGATGCCGAGGCCGCGGGTGTAGGCGCGTACGTAATTCTGTGCTTCACGCAGCGATGCCAGATAGGGGACCTTCATCGCAGTAAGGTACTCATCCAGCTCTTCATATATCAGTGTGTATTCACGAACACGGTTCGCGACCACACCGATTTTCGCCTGTTTGCGCTCGACCTTACCCACGGCTTTGAGTTCTTTAATGAATCGATCTGCAGCCTGCATATCGATCGTCGATGGCAGAACGGGCACGACAATGGTCTCCGCGTGGCGGACCAGGTCAAGCAGTTCCTTGCCGTGCGAGCGTGCCGGTGCGTCGATTACCACGAAATCAACCTGGCGCGGCGCATGTTTAAGGCCATCTTTGAATCCGGCGACTGCCGCAATCTTTGGGCGGCTATCCGGGCGTCGCTCAAGCCAGTCCAGGCTGGATTGCTGTGGATCGTAATCCGCGAGCGCTACGCCGTAACCCTCATCTGCGAAATATGACGCTATGTTTGTCGCAAGAGTGCTTTTACCACAGCCACCCTTGGCATTTAAGACCATTATGTGCCGCATTGTTTGTCCCCGGAGACTATTCTTTTTATGTGATTATCAGTTTATGTAAAATACCGTTGCAGAGCGTAAATGTCCATCAACACTTGATCGCCCGAGAAACACCGCAGAGATTTTTCACCTGGTAAAAAACGGCTGTTTTTCTGTCGTATTTGTCGTTATTTGGACTCCGCTGCAGCGCCGTGAAGTCGTGTTAAGCTGAGCCGCAGCGCGACTTGCGAACCAGCAAAAAAGCAGAGAACGACTCAGAGGAAGTCTGAATTTATGAGTACACAAGCAAAAACAGAATTCGTCGATGAGGAATTGTCTGAAAGCGCCGTGCACGATTACCTGGCCGAACATCCCGAATTTTTTGAGCGACACGGGGCCCTTTTGGGCTCGCTGCGGCTGCCCCACGTTGCCGGTGGCGCGGTATCGCTGGTGGAGCGACAGGTTTCTGTCTTGCGGCAGAAAGACCTGAAGCTCGAGCGCCAACTGAAAGAGCTGCTCGAGGTTGCCCGCGCGAATGATGGGTTGGCT
>QNFK01000208.1 GCA_003645495.1 Gammaproteobacteria bacterium | reverse complement strand
CTGCACCAGATATTTCCCACGGTAAATGTCTATCGCAACGGGCCGGTGCGCCCGCTCGTCAAGCGGCCAATGCCGGAAATCGCCGCATTCATTGTCGATACGCCGGACGGTCCAATGACTTTTGAGTCGTTCATCGAAAGCGAGCAATCGACTACGCTGGGGGTGGTCATACTGCACCGCGGCGACATCGTATTTGAACGGTATCCTCGTATGCAGCACTACGAGAAACCGGTCTACTGGTCCGTGGCAAAAATTTTCGTCTCGACAGTCATCAGGATTCTCGAAGAACGCGGCGAGATTGATGTCAGCTTGCCAATAGATTCATATTTACCCGAACTCAGTGAGTCGAGCTTCTCCGGTATTTCAGTGCGAAACCTGCTGGACATGGCCAGCGGCCTCGATTGCTCGGATGAGTATGAAACCCGGGGCTCCTGTTATTACCTCTATTCCATGGCTATAGGCGACGGCTTCCGTAGCGAAAATGCACCGGACAATCCCTATGACTTCGCAGCGTCCCTGCAGGTTTCCAGTCACGCTGCACCGGGTGAGAGGTTCTCATATTCGGGGTTCAACACTTTTATTCTCGCCTGGCTGGTCGAGAAGGTGACCGGTATGCCATTCCAGGACGCGTTTACGAAAGAAATCTGGTATCAGATCGGCGCCGAAGCGGATGCATCCTACATTGCGCCACGCTACGGCACGCCCGTAACACACGGCGGTTTCATGGCGCGCATGCGTGATGTTGCACGTTTTGGTTTGCTGTTTACGCCGAGTTACGACGTCGTCACCGACAAACAAATTATCACAGACGCACATCTTGAATTGCTGCGTTCCGGTGGCAATCCGGCACTACGCGCAAATGCAGGATTACCATCCGTCGAAGAGAGTGGCATCAGACACAACGTCTACCAGTGGGACGAGATTTACGCCAACGGCAATTTCTTCAAGGGTGGCTGGGCTGGCCAGGGGTTGCTGGTAAATCCGCAACGCGACGTAGTCGCCGTGTTTACAAGCTACTTCAAGGACGACTACAGCGAAGCCAGGCTGGAGTCACGTGTGTTTCAGGTGGTCGATGGAGTTTTTGGTCAAAAAGAATGACTTATTCAGACGAGCAAGCAAGAATCCGATGACTACCGTCACTGCAGATTTCACAGGCATGGTCCTCATCTCCGGTGGCGCCGCAGGTATCGGTCGCGCCATCGCCGAGTCGTTTTTGCTGGCGGGCGCCAAAATCCACGTCTGCGATTCTTCCGCGGAAAACCTGGATGTATTCCTGGCGGCGAATACCGATGCAACTGCGACGCTGGCCGATGTTTCGAATCCGGCACAGGTCGAGCAGGTATTTTCTGATCTGCGTAACCGTGGCGAGGGGCTGGACGTACTGATCAACAACGCCGGCGTTGCGGGACCGACCGCTGGCGTCGAGGATGTATCAATCGACGACTGGGATCGTTGCATAGCCGTCGATCTGAACGGTGTGTTCTATATGACCCGTCAGGCGGTGCCAATGCTGAAGCAGAATCAAGGTGGCTCGATAATAAACATCGCCTCTGGTGCTGCTCTGTTTGGCTGCCCACTACGCTCACCTTATGTCGCCAGCAAGTGGGCTGTAATCGGACTGACGAAGACCTGGGCCATGGAACTGGGACCGCATAACATTCGCGTCAATGCTATTTGCCCGGGCAGTGTTGCCGGAGAGCGAATAGATGCCGTGATAGAACGAGACGCAACAGAGCGTGGCCTTTCCACTGACGAAATTCGCGAGGTGTATTTGCGCCAGAGTTCGATGCGAACTTTTGTGTCCCCCGAGGATGTTGCGAATACTGCCTTGTTTCTTGCCGCCGAATCCGGGGCAAAAATTTCTGGTCAGTCCATCGCTGTGGACGGGCACACTGAAAGCCTTACGAACTGGCTTGATTGAGAAAAATAACAACCTGGAGGAAGTTCAATGCAGGCAGCATGGTTTGAAAGATTTGGAGCGGCATCTGACGTGTTGCAAGTTGGCGAGCTGGATACGCCATCACCGGGCCCGGGTGAGGTGCTGGTGCGACTTTCCTGTAGCGGAATTAATCCGTCAGATGTAAAAAAGCGCGCCGGCTCATTCCCCAATTTGCTTGATGAGGGACTGGTCGTGCCAAACAGCGATGGTGCCGGGACAATCGAAGCCGTTGGAACCTCCGTACCGGAATCTCGCATCGGCGAAAGAGTCTGGGTGTACCAGGCCCAGTTCGCCCGACGGTTCGGTACTGCAGCAGACTATGTCGCTATCGATGCGTCACGCGCGCCGCAACTGGCCGATGCGGCGTCCTTCGAAGTCGGCGCGTGCCTGGGAATACCCGTGATGACGGCACACCGCACGGTTTTCGCAGATGGTGATGTATCCGGCCAGACGATACTCGTTACTGGTGGCGCCGGACGCGTTGGCCATTATGCGATTCAATGGGCCAGCCAGGCGGGCGCAAACGTCATTGCCACGGCGAGCAATGCTGCCGATGAGGAAGCCTGCATTTCGGCCGGCGCGGCGTCGGTCGTCAACCACCGTGACCAGAACTGGGGCGCACAAGTCATGGACGCAACCAATGGCGAACTCGTTGATCGCGTAGTGGATGTCGAGTTCGGCGCAAACCTGCCAACGGTGCTCGACATTATTCGTGTTGGTGGCGTCATTGCTACCTATTCTTCAACGCAGAATCCGGAACCAAAGTTGCCGTTCTTGCAGATGATGTACAAAGACCTGACGACGCGAATGGTGATCGTCTACGCAATGCCGGAATCAGCCAAACAGGCTGCTATCAGTGACATTGGCAAGGCATTGGGAAAAGAAACGCTGCAACATCGTATCGCCCATACGCTGCCACTGAGTGACATCGTTCGCGGTAACGAACTGATAGAAACGGGTGACCGAAGGGGCGCCGTGATTCTCGAAATAGCCTGAATGATGGTGCGAATTCTAACTGCTCTGTTGCTGCTGTATTCGAGTCTTGCGTTTGCATCCGAGCCGAAAGTCATCGTCGCTGGAGAAATTCTCAGTGGCAAACAGGTGGATGGTAGTAACGTCTCTGCCTTTCTCGGCATCCCATTCGCCGCGGCACCGGTTGGTGACCTGCGCTGGCAAGGCCCACAGAAATATCAGCCCAAGCACGATCTTCGTGATGCCGCGGAATTCGCACCAGCCTGTATGCAAAAGCAGCGCATTGTCGACTGGTATCGCGACCTTGCAGAGTTATTTGGCAATCCGCGCGATGTTGTTGCCGATCTCCCGGTCAGCGAAGACTGCCTGTATCTGAACGTCTGGAGCCCTGCCATTGGCAGCAGCGAAAAGCTGCCGGTCATGGTTTACATTCACGGTGGCAGTAACCGTAGTGGCTGGTCGTGGGAACCCAACTACCATGGTCATGCGTTGGCACAACAGGGTGTCGTCGTTGTCAGTATTGCCTATCGGCTCGGCGATTTCGGTTTTTTCGCACACCCGCAACTGGACCAGGGTCCGGTTGTTGCCAACTTCGGTTTATGGGATCAGGTCGCAGCCCTGCAGTGGATTAAGGATCACATTACGGCTTTTGGCGGTGACGCAGATCGAATCACGCTATTCGGTGAATCGTCCGGTGGCGGGAATATTGTTGCGTTGATGTTTGCGGAAAATACGGACGACCTGTTTGCACAGGTGATCCTGCAAAGCACGGCGGGCTTCGGACTACGTAATGTTCATTCTCTTGCCGACGAGCGGCAGCGTGGTGTTCGGTTTGCGGAGGCACTGGGTGACGAGGGCCCACTAACCGTCGCGCAGATGCGGGGAATTCCGGCAGATGAACTTTTGCAGCGGGCTGATAATATTTCCCGGGGCTACTACCACTCACCTGTACTTGATGGCGCCCTGTTAAGTGAATCTGTTTCCAGCAAACTCTCATCTGGAAATTTTCACGCCAGATCAATGATTATCGGCAGCAATGCCGAGGAGTGGTATGCGTATATAGCAGAGGATGCCGACGCCGGGAGTGAGCAAGATTTGGCCGAAGAGTTTTTTCCGTCACACGCAACGGCGGCGCTTGCGGCAGTAGCAGCTGAGCCTGATATTCGACTGCGGATGGACCGTCTGCGTACCGCCGCCCGAATGTTGTGCCCGGGACAATATTTCGCACAGAAAATGTCAGCGGCCGGTGCAGATACCTGGATGTACTCGTTTTCCCGAACCCGGGAAGGCCGCGCAGGTAATTTGTGGCGGGCCTATCATGGCGTTGAGTTACCCTATGTATTCGGCACGCATGATGAATGGATGGAAACCAGCGAAACTGATCTGCAGGTTACCGCTGCAACCATGTCTTACTGGCTGCACTTTGCAAAGACCGGCAACCCGAATGGTCCGACAACGGCAAACTGGCCTGACTATTCGAAACCTGGTTTCAGTGTTCAGGAAATAAACAAGCCCGTGCGCACAATAGATGCCCCTGAACCTGAACTTTGCAGGCTCTTCAGGGATGAGTTGCGCATAAGCAGGTAGAAAAAGACTGGAGCTTTAATGGAACAGAGCAAAACAGACTGGGTAAACTTCGGCGCCTGCGTT
This sequence comes from Gammaproteobacteria bacterium, assembly GCA_003645495.1. GTDB lineage: Bacteria > Pseudomonadota > Gammaproteobacteria > Steroidobacterales > Woeseiaceae > SZUA-117. The sequence continues at coordinate 72 of QNFK01000208.1, read as the reverse complement.
GCGATAATTTTCCTCGTTTGTCTGCCGCTCGCATTGTGGCCGGACACCAGCGGTAAATTAATGCAGTCGATG
>QNFK01000207.1 GCA_003645495.1 Gammaproteobacteria bacterium | reverse complement strand
GAGCAGGACTAATTATTTCGAAGACCAGCGCCCGGGATTTCGACGTCATCGCTGTTGCCTCTGAGTCCGGAGTGCACTGCGTGACCCTGTTGTTTATTCGTGGCGGCAAGGTGCTGGGCAGTCGCAACTATTTCCCCAAGGTCGGTGGAGATACTTCTGACGAGCACATACTCAACGGCTTCCTGCCGCAGTACTACCTGAATAAACACGCACCCGCGGAGATTATTGTGGATGCCAGCATCGTCGATCGGGAGTTGCTGGAAGGTGTGCTTGCGGAGCGCGCTGCACACAAAGTGCAGATCAAACACAAAGTTCGCGGAGATCGCCTGCGCTGGCTGCAGCTGGCGAGAACAAATGCAACTCAGGGCGTGAAATTGCACATCGCCAGCAACGCTACTATCCGCAAGCAGTTCGCGGCCCTCGGCGAAATCCTGCAACTGGAGGCGCCGCCAGAACGCCTGGAGTGTTTTGATGTGAGCCATACGTCCGGCGAGGCGACGGTTGCGTCATGCGTTGTATTCAACCAGGCCGGTCCGCTGAAAAGCGATTACCGCCGCTTTAACCTGACGCCCGAATCGGCCGGTGACGACTATGCCGGTATGGCCGAGGCCCTACGCCGACGCTACGCGCGGATCAAGAAGGGCGAGGTCGCAATGCCCGACGTGCTTTTCGTGGATGGTGGCAAAGGCCAGCTCTCAGAGGCGCTGAAAGTACTTGAGGAGCTCGAACTCGACTGGCTGCTGGTAGTGGCCGTTGCGAAGGGCAGATCACGTAAACCAGGGATGGAGCAGCTTTTCTTGGCAGGACAAAGCACGCCAACTATACTGCCCTCAGATTCACCGGCGTTGCACCTCATCCAGCAAATCAGGGATGAGGCGCATCGATTCGCAATAACCGGTCACAGGCAAAGGCGTGCCAAGGCAAGAACAACGTCGCGCCTCGAGGAAATACCGGGACTTGGACCGAAACGTCGGCGGGAATTATTGAAGCAATTTGGGGGTTTGCAGGGGGTGCGTGGCGCGGGTATTGACGACCTGGTAAAGGTACGTGGTATCAGCAAATCCCTTGCAGAGAAAATTTATAACGATCTGCATCTCGAAGGCGGCACCTGACAGATCGAACAGCGGGCCACAACTTGAAAGCAAATATCGCCAATATCCTGACCTGGATCCGCATCGCCGCGATTCCTGTTGTCGTGTGGTGCTTTTTTAGCGAGATCGAGTTCGCCAGGCCAATAGCCGGGATGTTATTCGGACTTGCGGCTATTACCGATTGGCTCGACGGTTACCTGGCGCGGAGGCTTGGCCAGACCTCCCGCTTCGGCGAGTTTCTCGACCCGGTCGCGGACAAGTTGATGGTCGCCGTATCCCTGGTATTACTGGTACAAAGCGATCCGCGCGTCTCTGTCGCGCTGATCGCCATGATCATAATTGGCCGCGAGATCACTGTATCTGCATTACGCGAGTGGATGGCCAGCGTCGGTGCCAGCGCAAAAGTCGCCGTCACATTTGCCGGCAAGCTGAAAACGGCACTGCAGATGTTCGGCATCGCCTTCATGGTTTACGAGCGCAATATCCTGGGTATCGAGATTTATGAGCTTGGATATGTGTTGCTGATAGCTGCAGCCGGCATGACCATGTGGTCTATGGTCGTTTATCTGCGCGCTGCGTGGCCCTCAATGGTCAGTAACGGATAGCTTAATAGCACATCAATACACGGATATCCTTGACAGTGGGCCACCAGCCGCTAAAATCTCGGCCCTCCCGACAAATGTCTGGGAAAAAGCGGGTGTAGCTCAGCGGTAGAGCATCACGTTGCCAACGTGAGGGTCGTGAGTTCAATCCTCATCACCCGCTCCAAATTCAAAAAGGCCGGTCCAGTGGGCCGGCCTTTTTGGTTTTGGTGTATACCGCAATCGACAAAGGAATTTGTCAGAATTGCACGCTTCCTGGCAAATCCCGGCGTGCGAGATTGGCGAATACCGCGGACCACCACCGTTACAGCCTGGCGAGCAACAGCAGGTTAACGAGACTGTTGCCAAAATTGAGGCAGCCCTGGTGGACGGCAATTTGGATGACATTGCGTTTTAAATCAAACTCGGGATCGTAAGAAGCAATCAACCACTTCACGTAGTCGTTTTTCTCACATCATCCCGCCAGCACAATCAAGAACCTGGAAGCAGGCTACAATTGCGCTGTCGCGTGCAATGAAGAATCTCATCAAATGAAAGACTGCAATCAATGTGGCAAGTGTTGCATACACTATAGCGATGGCGGGCTTTCCGCATCGACCAGCGAAATAGATTGGTGGGAGGAACACCGACCGGACATATTCAGTTATGTCAACGAGGGACAGATCTGGATTAGTCCCGACACTGGAAAGCAGCTCGTGAGTTGCCCCTGGCTACAAAAACTACCTGATCAGAAAAAGTATATCTGCAGCATTTATGACGATCGCCCGAACGACTGCAAATACTACCCTGTGGACATCGCGCAGATGGTACGGGATGAATGCGAAATGCTGGAAGCCCGGGATCTTCTTTACCTGGAAAAGGCACAACGGACTCTGGACGAACTCATGGCGGACAGCCGCCCGCCCGTTAGCAGATAGCAGGTAACAGCCACTATCTCGATTACAGCAGTCGTGACGGCTCCAGAAGCTCTGGTTTCAAAATTATCCGGAACTTTTCCATACATTGTTGTGCTAATACACCATTAGAGCTGCACTGGCGAACCCGGAGATCAACATGACAAAAGTACTTTCTATCGGCATTTTGACATTGCTCTGGACATCTTTACACGCTGAGGCCACCTGGAATGCAGAACAACTGCAGGTACTAGAATCAATAAATGCACTATCGGCGACGACAGCACCCAATGGAGCCGGGCCAGATGCATACGGCGATATTCTGGACGATGAATTCAGCCGCTGGACCATCGGCAGCCAGGTCATAAACCGAAAGCAAGCATGGGTCGATGGCTTACGGGAGTGGTTCGACGATGGCTGGCGCGTATCGGACAGAAAGACTCAGTATCTCGAAATTTTGGTGCTGGGCGATTCTGCATACACCCGCCGCATTGTTGAGGAAACCTACTCCGGACCGGGCAATGAGCAGTCGGTTTCTTCAGCGGCCCTCGCTGAGGTCTGGGTTCATCGAAATGAAGGGTGGCGCCTGCTGCTTGTCACCGTGCATCCGTTCGATGGCGACTAGAACGACAATTTGCAAAATTGGCCCTGTCTCAAAGTATTCCGAGCGGGATTGCAGCGCTGCTCAGGTAGTACTCATCATCGATCTTGCTGGTCCATGATGCGATCAACTCATCGCCCTGGAGCAACAGTTGCGGAACGCTGAATGCAAAAATATCCGCAGCTTCCTGTAGTACATAAACATCACCCAATTCACCGGATGCGGACACTCGCCGTAAATTAAGTTCTGCGGTGCCACCACCGGTGTTGTGATGCCAGCTGACTACCAGGTCACCGTTGGGCAGAAGTGCTGAGCCAACGTGCCCCAGGGGCTGATCTGTCGATACTTCGATGGGTGTGGAAAACGATTTTCCGGAATCAGCCGACCACGCGGCCTGCACCCTGGGCCGGTCATCACCAGCCGAAAACCAGGCAACTACGACGTCCGAACCAGTCGCCCTGATCACCGGGCCATTCACCGGGCAGCCAGGAATCTCCCAGTTATCATTACTGACGGCCTGACCTTCTTGCCACCGTCCAGCAACGAACCGCGACACATAAATATCCCGAATCTCATTGACGCTCCGGTCTCGATAAACAGCAACCGGACCATCCGCAGTAATCGCCACATCCGTCTGGCAGCAATCACAGGTCAGATCATCGACCAGTACCTCGCTGGTGCTGGTCAACTCCGCGGCAAACGTTTCGGCTCGAAGTGTCATGCCACTGGCAGCAACATCATCCGTTACGTCATTGACCATCTTGCGGCCATCCAGCCAGATCATGCCCACGCCACCATCATTGGGGAAAATCGTCACGAAACCAGGCTCGGTATCGGTGCCATCCGTATGCGGATTGAAGGGCTCCGACCAGGTAGCCCCTGCGTCAACTGAGATCGCCGCAAATATGTCGTAGGCATAACCGCCAGCCTCACGCCGTACCAGCCAATGCGTCGCCCACAGAGACTCTGAAACCGGTACGACCGCGGGGAAATCGGCCCAGTTAACGAACCAGTTCTCACCTGACGTTACGGTCCGGGGAGCCCCCCAGGCGCCGTCATCGAGCACTGAGTAACGCAGGGCACTGCCATCACCGGAGGGTTCTATCCAACTCAGAACCGCCGAGCCTGCACCCGGCACAAGATTTGGACCCATGCTGCCAATGGCAGCGGGCGTCGCCAGCAGCCTTACTTCACCAGTGGCCTTGTCTGAGGCTGTTTCGTTGCCACAACCTGCCAGACCAAAGATCAGAACGAGGAGGCCATGAATGTGCTTCACAATTTGTTGATTCATACCGTCATTATGCGGATACCAAGGCTTACTTCACAAGAAAAGCAATTTGAAATTGATTCGCGAGGATAGGGCGGTATACTGCCTCGCCTTACTAACCAGTATGCTGTGTTTTATGGCCGGACATCATCTCCGGCCGCCCTGTGGCTAGGTGGCAGAGT
>QNFK01000206.1 GCA_003645495.1 Gammaproteobacteria bacterium | reverse complement strand
TCTTGACATTGGTAAGCATTTAGAAGCTGGACTATCGGGTTCGTTAGGATTAGCCGCTCCAGCGGGCGGGTTGCTGTTGACCTTGACCAGTTCGGATCCGAGTAGCGTATTTCTATCTACAAGCCGCACTGTAGTGGGTAGTGGATGCATCACCCTGCAGGTGACCGCAGGCAGCGCCTCGATCCCAACATTTTATGTACAGTCGCTGACCGATACGGGCACTGTTACGATAACCACTACGGCGCCCGGCTATGCCACCGATACGAGCAGCGTAACGTTATTCCCCTCCGGATTCTGGCTCAATGCCGGTAATTTCACGCGCGATGTGTTTGCCGCTAATGTTAGTATTCAACTGCGCTCGACGCGCCTGAATCCGGCCACCCTGACCCGTCTCCAGGACCAGGAAGTGCGCGGTGGATTCTCGGTTAATGTGGATTTGACCAATAGCGATCCCACCGTGGGAACGCTGGTTCTCAATCCAGTGGTGTTCAACGGTGGCGTCAGCGTCGCAGCCAATACCGCATTCGACCCGGTGAGTGCGGGTGCGACCACCATCGCCCTGGTGCAACCGACGGGTTTTGACGTGCCGTCCAATGTGCCCATCAGTATTGTCGCTACAGTGACCGCGCCCAGTATCAATATAGGCAACGTGACCGTCGGTAAAGACTTGCAGGCGGGCACCTCTATCTCGCTATCGAATGCACCACCGACTCCGGTGGATGTCACCGTGACCATTGCCGACAGCAGTGTTGCACTGATATCAACCAGCCGCACCGCCGTGGGCAGTAGCAGCATAACCTTTAGCGGTGTGTCGACCACATTTGTCGGTACGATTTATGTACAGGGTCTCGCGCTCGGTTCGACCCAGATCACGGTACAAGCCGCCGCCTATAATGATGATACCGGTGCTGTGACCGTCGATCCCTCTGGATTCTGGCTCAATGCCGGTAACTTCACGCGCGATGTGTTTGCTGCGAACGTGAATATTCAACTGCGCTCGACGCGATTGAACCCGGCCACCCTGACTCGTCTCCAGGACCAGGAAATCCGTGGTGGACTCTCGGTTAATGTGGATTTGACCAACAGCGATCCTACAGTGGGAACCTTGACCGTCAATCCGGTGGTGTTCAACGGTGGAGTAAGCGTTGCAGCCAATACTGCGTTTGATCCACTGAGTGGGGGGGCGACTACGATCGCGCTGGTGCAACCGACGGGATTCGAAGTGCCGACGAACGTGCCCAGCAGTGTGGTCGCGACAGTGACGGCGCCGAATATCAATATTGGCAACGTGACCATTGGCAAAGACTTGCAGGCGGGCACCTCTATCTCGCTATCGAATGCACCACCGACTCCGGTGGATGTCACCGTGACCATTGCCGACAGCAGTGTCGCACTGATATCAACCAGCCGGACTGCCGTGGGCAGTAACAGCATAACCTTTAGCGGTGTGTCGACCACATTTGTCGGTACGATTTATGTACAGGGGCTGGCGTTGGGTTCTACCCAGATCACGGTGCAGGCCGCCGCCTATAATGATGACACCGGCGATGTGACCGTCGATCCCTCTGGATTCTGGCTCAATGCCGGTAACTTCACGCGGGATATTTTTGCCGCGAACGTGTCTGTACAACTGCGTTCGACGCGCCTGAACCCGGCCACCCTGACTCGTCTCCAGGATCAGGAACTGCGCGGTGGGCTTTCGGTCAATGTGGACCTGACCAATAGCGATCCCGCAGTAGGCACACTGACCGTCAATCCGGTGGTGTTCAACGGTGGTGTCAGCGTTGCCGCCAATACCGCATTTGATCCGGTGAGTGCGGGTGCGACTACCATCGCGCTGGTGCAACCCACGGGTTTTGAAGTGCCGGCGAACGTGCCCAGCAGTGTCGTCGCGACAGTGATCGCGCCCAGTATCAATATAGGTAATGTGACCATTGGTAAAGATTTGCAAACGAGTACCTTTATCTCGTTGTCCAATGCGCCACCGACTCCGGTCGATGTCACCGTGACCATTGCTGCGAGCAGTGTCGCGCTGATATCAACCAGCCGGACTGCCGTCGGCAGTAGCAGCGTGACCTTTAGCGGCGTGTCTAGCACCTCTGTCGGTACGATCTACGTACAGGGGCTGGCGATCGGTTCGACCCAGATCACGGTACAGGCCGCCGCCTACAATGATGGCACCGGTGATGTGACGGTAGATCCCTCCGGATTCTGGCTCAATGCTGCGGACTTCACCCGGGATGTCGCCGCCGCGAACACGAATATTCAACTGCGTTCGACGCGCCTGAACCCGATCACCCTGAACCGCCTCCAGGACCAGGAAGTACGCGGTGGATTCTCGGTGAATGTGGATCTGACCAATAGCAATCCCACAGTAGGAACGCTCACAGTCAATCCAGTGGTGTTCAACGGTGGAGTAAGCGTTGCGGCCAATACCGCATTTGACCCGCTGAGTGCAGGTGCGACCACCATCGCGCTGGTGCAACCGACGGATTTTGAAGTGCCGGCGAATGTACCCATCAGTATTGTCGCCACTGTTACCGGCCCCTAGATCCGATAGTCTATGGGGCTTGGAGAAATCGTCAGGTATTGGCTGTGATGCAATGAAAATCAGTTGCTCTATTGTTTTGCTAATGTTGGCTATGAATTGTTATGCGGACACGAATTTTCACATATCGATCTTATCCGAGCAAATCGGAAACCCATCGAATCTCGGAGGTATCGAAGTCGAAGGTGTGGGGGTTGTAAATCTGACTGCACGCAAGAAAGGCAACCAGTTGGTTATCCATGCGCAAGATCCGAACGGAAAAATCATCGGTAAGGCAGAAACCGTGATTGGTTTGAAGGATACGCCGATCTATGTTTTGACCCCCGCGGGATTGGAAAAAATTACCATCTACTGGGGCGCAGATTAGATCCCGGTTTCTCGCGCAGCAGCCGAGTGTACTTATTGCTGCGGGCTGATGAAGGCAGCCTCGATGATTTCGGTGGCCTCATCCAGGGACTTCTTGTAATAGTAAGGTTCAGCGCCGAGATAAATGATGAGATACAGTTTTTCGTCGACGATCATTGCCCAGCTGGAGTGGGGGTGAGAGAGAACTATTGATTCATGATTCAGATTCTAAAAGCATCATTCCTCATACTTGAAATTGCACCTCGCGACCGTTATCACGGACTTGTTTCTGAATTCATGATTAAATCAGCGGAGTCGAAAACATCGATGCGAGTGTCAATTTAGCCTAATCCCTTGATGCGGCTGCTCGCATCGAACTGGCTCAGATACCTGCCGGAACCGCCGGAACCGCCGGAATCGGCTAGATCGAGTTTGTGCAAATGATCAGCCCTCGCTAGACTCGGTCTTCACTTGAGAATCGCATGGAAGCGAATCATGTCCACCGTCGTTGCGGCAAGGAATGCCAGTGCGGATCCCGGTGCTGTTCACTATCAGCGCCATCGGCCCGAGAAAACGCTCCTCTATCAGTTGGTATCGAAACACTACCCGGTGTTCAGGCAGAAGTTGGCCGAAGAAGGCAGGATGCTGCCGGGCTATGTGCAGCGGGAATTCGAAGACTACCTGAACTGCGGCAGGCTGGAACACGGGTAGTCTGTTACAGACTAAGTACTATCTTTCAAATTCTGCTTCTAAAACAACCATCATTCGCCGTCATCACCCGCTTTATGATCAGCAGTTAGAGCTATTGTCCGTTGGTAAAACAACGGCAGTAGTGCGCCTTCCGGACGATTCTTCGATGAAAATTCCACGGCATTGGACCGATGTCGACAGCAGCACTTGTACGGAGCTAGTCGGAGAGTCAGAGATTTCTCTGCATGGGCTCAAGGAATTGCTGAGCCTGTTCATGGTGCTGCGTGATCGAATTGGTAACGACAGTGAGATAATTGCTGCCGTACAGTCCAATGCGGAGGGTGGCGATGATGAAACAAAAAAGTTTGGCATTTCTCGAGCAAGAGTGTCTCGAAGCGTTGTGGGAGACGTTCCCGGAACACGCCAGAGACGAGGTCACACGGCAGCTTGCGCGGCTGATGGCTCGTGCATCGGTGACGCGGATTCGAGCGTTAAGAGCCGACAGCAAGAAGCAGGAGGTGCGTGATGAATCAAACGATGGATGAACGCAATGCCAGGATACAGCGGCAGCATCTGGATCGTGCGGCCTACGTCTACGTACGCCAATCGTCTCCACGCCAGGTGATTGAGCACCTGGAGAGCCAGCGGCGTCAGTATGATCTCGTGAGCTGGGCAACCAGCGCGGGGTGGCCTGCCGAACGTATCGTGGTCATCGATGAAGATCAGGGCAAGAGCGCGTCGAGTGCGAAGACCCGGTCGGGGTTTGCACGTTTGATTGCCGCCGTGGCCCAGGGGTTGGTGGGCATTGTGATTGCGCTAGAGGTTACACGACTGTCGCGCAACAGTCCGGACTGGCACCATCTGCTGTACTTGTGCCGCTTCACCGGCACACTGATTGCTGACGAGCACACAATCTATGATCCCGACCACGCCGCGGATCGGCTGGTGCTCGGCATACGGGGGCAGATGAGTGAACTGGAAATCGACACGTCCATCGAACGGATGGTGAGCGCGCGTTGGAACAAAGCGGCCCGCGGTGAGCTGTACACCATTCCGCCCGCCGGT
>QNFK01000205.1 GCA_003645495.1 Gammaproteobacteria bacterium | reverse complement strand
TGTTTTGCATGGGCAAGAAATATATGAACGCAGGGGAAATTCGTCAATGAAATAAACAAGTTGGGAAAAATAGCCCAAGTTTTGCATGCAATTTGAGGTGAAAACTACTGTTATTTCTGGACGTCTTGTTTAGTTTTAGGAATTGATTTCATTGGAAATTATTGATCCTTTTTTCCCAAGAACTGCTTAATTATTGATCAGTGAGGATTTTTTCCAATTCGACCTCATTGAGAGTAGTGATATTTAGATTTTGCGCTTTTGTTAGTTTCGAACCAGCATTGTCTCCGTAGACGACGAAATCTGTTTTTTTCGAAACGCTGCCGGTCACTTTGCCGCCGGCGGCCTGAATTTTATCTTTTGCTTCGTCGCGGGTCATCTTGCTCAGCGTTCCGGTGAGCACAAATGTCTTGCCGGACAGCAATCCATCTGCCGGTGCATGCCTGGGTTCGGTCTCAGCCCAGGTCAGACCTGAATCGATGAGCCTCCGGATGACTTCCTGGTTGTGTTTTTCGGCGAAAAACGTCTGAATTCTGGAAGCAACTACGGGTCCGACGTCATCTACCTGCTGCAGGGCCTCTTCATCGGCCTCCATAATCCCCTTCAGCTTGCCGTAGTGGACCGCAAGCGAACTTGCGGTCGCCTCTCCTACCTCGCGAATACCAAGGGCATAGAGGAATCTTGAGAGCGTCGTGTTCTTGCTCGTTTCTATCGAGGCGAGCAGGTTTTCAGCCGATTTCTCACCCATTCGCTCCATCTCGACGAGCTCATCCTTTTTCAGGCCGAACAGGTCTGCCGGTGTTTTGATGCGGTCCATCGCCACCAGCTGTTCTATCAGCTTGGCGCCAAGACCATCGACATCGAGGGCGCGCCTCGAGACAAAGTGCTTCAATGCCTCCGAGCGCTGGGCCGAGCAAAACAGGCCGCCGGTACAGCGGGTCACTGCCTCATCCTCCGCACGGGCTACTGCTGAGCCGCAAACAGGACATTTTGTCGGAGCCTTGATGATTTTGGTCTTTGCCGGCCGCTTGCCAGGTACTACCTTGACGACCTCGGGAATTACATCGCCAGCGCGGCGCACGATAACTGTGTCCCCTACCCTGACATCCTTGCGATGCAGCTCATCCATGTTGTGCAGCGTGGCGTTGCTGACGGTGACGCCGCCCACGAAAACCGGTTCCAGCCTTGCAACCGGCGTGATGGCGCCTGTCCTGCCGACCTGGAATTCAATATCACGAACCAGTGTGAGCTCCTCCTCAGCCGGAAACTTGTGGGCTATCGCCCAGCGTGGCGCCCTGGAGACAAAACCAAGTTCCCTTTGGTAATCGAGCCGATCAACCTTGTACACGACGCCATCGATGTCATACGCCAATGCGTCACGGCGCGAACCGATGTCCTGGTAATAAGCCATGCAGCCGTCTATGCCCGTCACCACCTTGATTTCGGGGCAGACTTTCAGGCCCCATTCCTGCAGCTGCTGCAAAATCTCGCTGTGGCATGCCGGTAACTCCCCGCCAATGACCTGCCCTACCGAATAGATGTAGATATCCAACGGTCTCGCAGCCGTGAGGCGCGGATCCAGTTGTCGCAAACTGCCAGCCGCAGCGTTGCGTGGATTGACGAAGGTTTTCTCGTCATTTTTTAGTGCCTGCTCATTAAAAGCTTTAAAGCCAGCGCGCGGCATGAACACTTCACCGCGTACCTCAAGCGTGTCAGGGAAGCCCTTGCCGAGCAATTTCAATGGTACGGCGGTGATCGTACGCACGTTATGCGTAATGTCCTCGCCCGTCGTGCCATCACCCCGTGTGGCACCTTTGACGAGTTCTCCACCTTCGTAACGAAGACTCACCGCCGCGCCATCGAGCTTTGGTTCGGCCGCGTATCGCAACTTAGCGTTGATATCGATGTCCAGCCGATCTGTGACGCGCCGGTGAAAATCCCGCAGCTCGTCCTCGCTGAACGCATTGTCCAGCGACAACATTGGAATCTGGTGTTCGACCGTGCCAAAGGCCTTGATTGGTTCGGCGCCAACCCGCTGGGTCGGTGAATCCGGCGTTATCAGCTGCGGATGTTCGGTTTCCAGCTTCTGTAAATCGCGTACCAGTCGGTCGTATTCGGCATCCGGCACATCGGGCTCATCGAGCACGTGGTATTGGTAATTGTGGTGGCGAATCTGATCCCGAAGCGAATCAATTCTTTTTCTGGTCGCTGCAGGAACGCTCATTGGCAGGACAGGCGCGTCAGGCTAACTGGACGCTATGCTGAAACTGGATTATTTCTTCTCGCAGGTATCGCTCGCGCTGAACACTTAGGGTACTGCCGGATTCATCCAGCAATTCCGCATTAAGCGAATTTGCCAGCGCTCGCGCCGCAGCTGTCATCAGGTCAAAAGCCTCGGCGCCCTCCACCGGGCCCGGTAATACCATGAACAGGCTAATGCCAGGAATTTTCTGGTCCTTGAGGTTGGCCAAGTCGAAACTGCCTGGCTCAACAAGACTCGCTGCACTGAAGACGACCTTGTCTTCGTCGCTGCCACCATACTGGTGGAAGATGCCGAATTTTCCGTGGCGCAAGCCTATGCCGCGCAGACTCAATGCCAGCTCGTCACCTGCAAATGAGCCGTGGTTTCGGGCGATGATTCTGAGTGTGACGACTTTTTGCTCCGCCGCAGGAGTCGCCTCTTCCAACTCGGGATCGCTGTCACCTTCCACGGCGAAATCGTCGCTGGTTGGCGCCACCGGCTCCGGCAAACTTTCACCATCCAGCGAAGGTTCCTGACGCGGTAACTCGTCAGAAACTGAGTCTCCACTGTCGGCCTTGTTGCGTTGCATGCGGCTGTACAGATATACGCCGGCGACCACGAACAGTCCGAACAACAACAAATACCAACGCAGACCGTCCATAAGAATTCTCTATTGCTCGCGAGTTAACTCGCCGCCATTTTCACCGCTTCGTCAAGATCGACGGACACGAGTCGCGAAACGCCCGGCTCCTGCATGGTGACTCCGGTCAGTTGCCGTGCCATCTCCATTGTGACCTTGTTGTGCGTTATGAACACAAACTGGACTACTTCAGACATGCTTTTGACGATTTCACAAAAACGCGCGACGTTCGCGTCATCCAGCGGCGCATCAACCTCATCGAGAAGACAAAACGGCGCCGGATTCAACTCAAAAATCGCAAAGACAAGTGCAACTGCAGTCAATGCCTTTTCGCCACCAGAGAGCAAATGGATGGTGCTGTTACGTTTGCCAGGTGGCCTGGCCATCACCGTAACGCCAGCTGAGAGCAAATCGTCACCGGTTAACTCGAGGTATGCGTGCCCGCCGCCGAACAATTTCGGAAAAAGTTTCTTGAAGCCGGCATCTACATTGGTAAACGTTTCGCGGAAACGGGATCTCGTTTCACGATCGATTTTACGAATCGCACCCTCCAGCGTTTCCAGGGCACTGTGCAAATCGGCCAGTTGCGCATCAAGATACTCTTTGCGTTCTGATTGCTCTTTGAATTCGTCGATCGCAGCAAGATTGATCGGCCCAAGACGCTCGATGCTGCGCCGTACTTTTTCCAGCGTCACGTCCCAGTCATCGACGTTGGCGGTTTCATCCAGTTCTGCAAGCAGCTCACCGAGATCAAAGTTCGTCTGGCCAAGTTGCTCGGCGAAACCCTCACGTCGAACACTGATTTCCTGAACCGCCATGCGCGCCTCGCTCACCTGCCCGCGCGATTCCTCCACAGCCTGATCCGCAAGCATTCGACCCTGGTCATATTCCCGCAACTCGTTTTCGACATTTTCGACGAGCTTTCTTGATTCACCAAGTTCAGTCTCAACCTCAATACGAATTTGTAGCTGCCGTGCAAGCTCTTCCTTATTGGCCGCCAGCGGCGCGTTACTTTGCTCGAGTTGCTGGCGAATTTCTTTATCTCTGTTGCCAAAATGCTCAAGCTGCGATTGCATTCTTGCAAGGCTTTGCGCTGCCGAGTCTTTGTTTGTACGACGTGTTTCAAACTGAATCGCAAGGTCATGCGCTGCAATGCGATCTTCATCAGCCTGTGCCCGAACCCGCGTAAGTTCGTCGCGCAATTCATCGCGCTGCGCATCCAACGATTGCCGCTGCACTTCGAGTTCCGTCAGGCTGTTTTCTGCCTGCGCAAACTCAGTCCGTGATTCGCGAACCTGTTCCTCAGCCGCAAATTTTTCTTTTTCGATGTCGCTGTTTTCTTCAGTAATAGCGGCCTGTCGTGCGTTGGCCTGATCCAGCTGGAAACGTGCGCTATCGAGATTCGATTTTACTTCGGAATATTCGTCGAGCAGCGCAGAGGCATCGTTTTGCAATTTCTCACGCCGATCTTCAAATTGAACCAGTCGGTTCCGCCCGTCCTTAACAAGTTTGCTCGCACTGTCGCTACGTGCCTGCAATTCGCGAATTTCATTCTTCAAGCGGCGCATATCATGTTCGCGACCCAGCACACCGGATTTGGCATCTTTGTCGCGGCTTACGCGTAGCCAGCTTCTGCTTAACCAAACACCATCGGCGGTAATGACGGAACCATCGGCACCCAGATTATTGAGTTGCTCTCTAATGCTCAGGGCTCTTTCAAGTGACTCGGCTACGCGCACCGAGCGCAACAATTCGAGAACTGCAGTAGGCGCCTTTGAAACTTTGGC
>QNFK01000204.1 GCA_003645495.1 Gammaproteobacteria bacterium | reverse complement strand
TTCACCTCGGGAACGACGGGCGCGCCCAAAGGGTCATTGCAGACTCACCGTTCGTCCGTCATCCCCGTTGAGCGCCTGCAAGATAAAACCGCATTGCCCGAAAACACCAGGGCATTTTCGTATCTGCCGCTCGCCCACATCGCCGAAAGACATTTGGTCGAATTCCATTCGGTGATGCACGCCAGTCAGGTGACTTTCAATGAATCGCTGGAGACCCTGATTCGTGACCTGGCAGAAGTGCAACCGCACTTTCTTTTCGGCGCACCCCGTGTATGGGAATTATTGCAACAGGCAGTCATTGCAAGCTTCGGTTCGATGCAAAAACTCGAGCAAGCCCTCGTAAACGACCACAGCGGCACTTCTCAAAAAGTCCGCGAGATGCTTGGCGTACAACATGCAGAGTACCTCCTGAGCGGCGCGGCGCCGGCAGCAAAATCGATGCTTGCATGGTACGCGAGGCTTGGCATGCAACTCGTGGAGGGATTCGGCCAGACCGAGGCGATGGCGCTACTGAGTAATTCTGGTGAAGACAATCGTATCGGGTCAATCGGCAAAGCAATCGATGGTGTCGAGATAAAAATTGGTGCCGAAGATGAGATGCTAATCAGGGCAGATGGCTTAAGCCCCGGCTACTACAAAATGCCGGAAAAAACAGCGGAGCTTTGGCAGGACGGCTGGTTACACACCGGCGACAAAGCCAGGGTTAACGAAGATGGCTATGTTTACCTTTTCGGACGCGTAAAAGACTACTTCAAGACAATCCACGGGAAATTTGTTGCGCCGGCGCCGATCGAAAATGATTTCGCCGCCTGCCACGTCGTCGAACAACTATGCCTTCTGGGTCGTGGTTACTCCAAAACGGTAATGGTCTGCGTGGTAGCCAGCCAGCAGGACAAATCAACGCTTGAACAGGCAATTCTCGAGCAACTCACTGCAGTAAACACGTCAGTAAACAAACACGAAAGAATCGGCGCGATTATTATTACGCGCGAACCCTGGACAATCGAAAACGGGGTACTGACGCCGACGTTGAAAGTTCGCCGGGATGAGGTCGAGACCAGGTTTGGCGAGAAAGCCCAGGTCATGGCTCGCAAGTCGGCAGAGCAACGCACGGTCTTGCTTGAGTGGGCGTGAAATCCGCCAGAACCGACGTCATTGCGAGCCCAAAGGGCGCGGCAATCTCTTGACGTTGTCGTGGGGCTTCGTTCTGGGTGGCTGTGACCTGTTGGAGGTTGCCGCGTCGCTGCGCTCCTCGCAATGACTTCTGTTTTATTGGGTCTCCGTATGGGGCGGGATCGGTCGGGAGTGGCATCTTGATGCGATTCTCTCGCCTCAGGCCGCCCGATCCTCTTGCGGCTCCTGCACTACAGCTTGCGCGCCAAACTGTTTTTGCAAATATTCCGCGATTCCTTTAATCGCCTTCTTGCTCTCCGGCATCTGGCCAATAAAGAACTGAAATACATGCCACATATCTGGCCAGACCTGCAGCGTAACGTCACCTCCTGACTTCTCAATATTGTCTGCAAGACGGGTTGAATCGCTGAGCAGGATTTCGTGGTCACCGACCTGGATCAGTGTAGGCGGTAAATTTGCAGCATCCGCGTAAACCGGTGACACCAGCGGGTTTTTCAGGTCGAATTCAGAGCAATATTTCTTAACTACCTCCGACATATCCTCCGGCCTGAACCAGGGATCATAATCCGCCCGCGATTCATGAGTTTCTCCCTGCGCAGCGAGATCGAGCCATGGCGACAGTAAGAAACAAGTCGCCGGTAAAGGATCGCCAGCGTCGCGCAGCGCCAGCAGTGTCGCCATGGCAAGGTTTCCTCCGGCCGAGTCGCCACCTATCGCCATGCGTTCCGGGTCCGTGCCCGCCTCAATCAGCGCGCGATATACATTGGTCGAATCTTCCAGCGATGCCGGGAATTGATTCTCCGGGGCGAGACGATAGTCCGGTAACAACGCCCGCATACCGGCTCTGCGGATAATATGGCTGACCATGCGCCGGTGCGTTTTCGGGCTACCCATCACGTAGGCGCCACCGTGCAGGTAATAAAGTATCGGTGCGCCATCACATCCTTCGGGCACCAGCCAGTCACAATCTATGCCGGCAATTTTCGCGTGCCGGACCTGTACGCCCTCTGCAGGGCGAAGTTTCGTACCGATCTCTTCGAATTCAATACGTAACTTGTCAATATCACTGTCGGGCTTGATGCGTTTGAAAAACTGCTTCGTCATGAAGCGGATCACGCGGCCTCGTAGGCTTATCATTTAATTTCCATTGAAGTTATTCCGCCTGAACGATACGTTCCTGCATGCGCCGATTGAGAATTGGAATTACCCAAGGCATGTAGCGCTTGATGTAATGAATTCTTCGCGCCATCTTGTCCGGGAATATATGCAGTCGATTCCGTTTTACGCCTTTAACTATGGCAGCGACCACATCTGCCGGGTCAGTCACCATATCATCCGGGATGGCCATGCGCTCTTCGAAACCATACCGCTCCGAATCAAGAATCGGCGTCTTACTGAAGTATGGATAAACTGCCGATACCTTGATATTGAATTCTTCGAGCTCTGCCGCAAGCGACTCGCTGAAACCACGCAAGCCGAATTTGGCAGCACAATACGCCGCTATCCCCGCTGCACCGGTCCAGCCAGCAACCGAAGATATGTTGACGATATGGCCGCTGCCTCGCTCAATCATTTGCGGCAGAAAAAAATCGCACAGCCGCATCGGCGCTAGCAGGTCGATCTGCATGAGTGACTCCCAGCGATCCCTGGGCACGTTGTCGAAGCGACCCGAAACCGCGATACCAGCATTGTTGATCAGAATGTCTGGCTGCAATTTCTCCGCCTGCACAGCATCGAAAAGTGCCTGGCAACCTTCCATGCCGGAAAGGTCCGTCGTGATGCATGCCAGTATTTCGTTGGACGACGTATCGAACTCTGCCTTCAGGGTTGCGAGTCCACCTGAATCCAGGTCGGTCAGTATCACGCGAGCGCCCGCCGCCATGAACTGGCTGGTCATTTGCCGGCCGAAGCCGCCCGTAGCGCCGGTTATAAGCACCACTGCACGATTGAGATTGGTCATAGTTACTGGCAACTGAACTCGGAAAGGCTTCGCGGTAGCATAGCAGCCTCAGACAGGAACAAAGGCAAATTCGTGCATACTGAAGGCGAGAAAATCGCGGCCGGACAATCAGTACCGGACATACGCTGGCTGGCACTTGGGGCCATAGCCGGGTTGATCATGGCGGGGTACGGCTTCCTGCGGCAAGCAGAAGTCGGAGGCGATTTGCCGGACTCTGCCGTCGCACGTGTTAATGACGCACTGATCAGCCGCGATAACTATGCGCGGGTGCTTGCCAGGTATGCCACAGAAGCCAGGGAACCAGCGGCGGCGGAGACCCGGGGCTGGCTGCTGGAGCGCCTTATCGATGAAGAACTGCTGGTGCAAAGAGGACTGGATCTCGGCATGGCGCAGTCGGATGGCGAGGTTCGCAATGCCATCGCAAATTCCCTGATCGCCTCAGTCACTGCAGAGGCCGACGCAGCGAGCCCAAGCGATGAGGAACTCGAGCAATACCTGGCCGATCACACAGATCGATTCAGTTTTATTGCCAAAGTCGCTGTTGAAGGGTGGCAAACAGATGACGAGGCAGTCGCGCAAGAATTTATTTCGGGGCTGCGTGACAATGGCGAACCCGTCGTCATTGACGCAATTAGCACGATTCCAGACCTTCCTGCAGCGCTTATGCCGATCGAGATACTGCGCGACTATCTTGGTCCTGGTATCGCTGCTGCCACTGCAGAAATGCCTGTTGGCAGCAGCGCGATATTTGCGCGACGCGGACGATGGATCGTAGTACGTGTAACGAAAAAAGAGTCTGCAGTCGTAACCGACTTAAACTCGATCCGCAACCGGGTCATTATTGACTACCGGCGCAACCTTGCAGACGAAACGCTGCAACAATACCTCGATGACCTGCGAGACAAAGCGAAAGTCGACGTAGTACTGCCGTGAGTCGCGCCAGCAACATTTGTTTCACGATTGTCGCGCTCGTTTGTATCGCGACAGCTGCCGACGCACACACAAGAAGCGAAAGTTACTCTCACTGGTACCTGTCTGATTCAGTCATAACCGGCACTGTCACGATACCGCTGCGGGAAGTAATGCTCTTGTACCAGGATGCGGATAGTAATATTCCTCCACGGGAGTTGTTCCGTGACATTCTGGCTGAGCACACGGTCATAAGGTCAGGAAATAATCCCTGCGCCAGGCAATCTATAAATATCCTGCAGGCGGCAAGCGGTTTCGTGCGCGTTGAGATGCAATTCGACTGCAGTCCGGGAAATCCCTCAGCCATACGTTATCGCGCGCTGTTTGATACTGCGCCCGGACATGTGCACTACGCAAAGTTGCATCGTAATGGTGGCTTGCTGGCCGAACAACTCATCACAGATACAGCGGATACCTGGGATATCAGCAATGTTGATGCGACAACCACTACTTATTCTTTCACCTCATTCCTGACGATCGGTGCCAAACACATTACCGGCGGCCTGGACCACATCGCGTTCCTGCTTGGGTTGTTGTTAATCTCGGGCTCGATACGGCGCAGCATCATCGCGGTGACCGGGTTTACGCTTGGCCACAGCATCAGC
>QNFK01000203.1 GCA_003645495.1 Gammaproteobacteria bacterium | reverse complement strand
CGCACACCTGATGGCAGGCGCCGCTTCGAATGGCTGGAGGACGGTTTGTACCAGCGCTCGATGATGGACCCCGACCTGGAATGGCAGCTCAGCCTGGTGAAAGACACGGTCACACCGGGACATGCGGATTACAACGAGAAAGCGGCACGTGCAAAACTCATGAGCAAGGACACGAGTACCCAGCAATGGGGCACCAATGTGTCGGCCGATAATCTTGCGCATTCCAATGATGAAATCGAGTGCTATACCTGTCATACCTCATGGACAACAAGTTGCGGTGGCTGTCATTTGCCGATTGAGGCGAACTGGAAAACAGAACGCCATCACTACGAAGGTGGCGAGACGCGAAACTACGCGACCTACAACCCGCAGGTAGCGCGTGATCAGATGTTCCTTATCGGTCGCCGCGGCGATGCCAAAAGCGGCAAGATAGCGCCGGTGCGCTCAAGTTCCGCACTCGTATTGTCCTCGACAAATTCCAATCGCGAACGAATTTACGTGCAACAGCCACCGATTGCTGCAAGCGGCTTCAGCTCACAGGCGTTTAACCCACATTTTCCGCATACCACTCGCAAAACGGAAACCAAGACCTGTGTAGATTGCCACCTGTCGGGCGACAACGATAACAACGCCATTATGGCGCAACTGCTGGCGCAGGGAACCAACTTCGTCAATTTTATCGGCTTTAATACTTATGTCGGCGGGCGGGGAGAAGTCTCCGCGGTAACGGTGACCGAGTGGGAAGAGCCACAGGCAGTCATCGGCAGTTACCTGCATCGCTACGCGTACCCGGATTTTTATCAGCAACACGTAGATAACGATCGCGAACTCAAAGACGCCTATAAGCATGGCGCAGGCACGGCGCAATGTTTGCAGCTTCGCGGTGAGTACCTGTTCGTCGCTGAAGGCAAGAAGGGCTTCAACGTTTATGACGTAGCCGGGATTGGTAACAAGGGCATATCCCAGCGCATTATCTCTTCACCATTTAGCGCCGCGGGACAGGACACTCACATCAAGACAAAGAATGCCACCTGTGTTGCGCTGCCAACCAACCAGAATATCAATCCGGCGCGTAATGAGGGCGACCTCATGCGTGTAGATAACCTCGAACAGGTAATTCATCCGCTTTACAACTATGCGTTTGTCGTCGATGCGGAGGAAGGACTGATCCTGGTCAATGTCAACACACTCGTTGACGGCGAGCCACGCAACAATGACCTGGAACGCGCACTAAGCTGGAATCCTGGCGGCGTACTAAACGGTGCGCGGCATATCACGGTTGGTGGTTACTATCTTTACATCACCACTGATAGCGGCGTAAAAATCGTTAGCGTCGACGACCCAATGCACCCCGAACTGATTACAACAGTCGCATTGGCCGACGCGCGAGCCAGCGTATTACAGTTCCGCTATTTATTCGTGACCTCAGGCGCAGGCCTCAGCGTCATTGATGTCACCGAGCCCCGCTCTGCCAGGTTAATCGAAAACAATACGATCGCTCTGGCCAATGCACAAAAAGTCTTCGTTGCCCGCACCTATGCCTATGTCGCTGCAGGATCGGACGGCCTGGTTATCGTGGACGCAGAAAGGCCGGAAGCGTTAGTTGAACTCACCCGGTTTGACGCAAACGGTACGTTGAACGATTCACGCGATGTGGTCGTAGCGACAACCAATGCGTCGTTGTTCGCCTACGTTGCGGACGGCGGGAATGGCATCAAGGTAGTGCAGTTAACGTCGCCGGACTTGCAACCGAAGTTTTATGGCTTCAGTCCGGAGCCCGTACCTGACCTTATTGCGAGTTATGAAACTTCTAAACCTGCCTTGAGTTTGTCGCGTGGTCTTGAGCGCGATCGCGGTGTTGACGAAACCGGTGGCCAGGTCGCCGTGTTCGGCAGGCGTGGTTCGCGGCCTTTAAATCTCGAGGAAATGCGCCGCCTGTATCTCGACGAGTCCGGCAAGCCATGGTTTGTTGACGATGCCGCCAAAGAAAATACGGCGGAAAACGCGGCAGAAGATGCGGCGGCGACAGATGCGGGTGAGTAAATGAAATGAATGCTGCGATTTACAAAACCGGCTTTAGCCGAATGCTGTGCTCGCTTGCAGCACTGTCTGTGAGCGCTGGATACGTATTCGCAGATGAGAAATTAATTAATCAAAACATACACTTAGGTCCTGCCAGCTGTGCAAGCAGCGTGTGCCACGGAAAACTGGATCGACAAAAGGACATCAATGTCTGGCTGAATGAATACCGTATCTGGACCAGTGCAGACAAACATTCACAAGCGTATCGCACACTAACAAGCGAGGATTCGAAACGCATCGCGAGTTATCTCGGACTGGGCAGTGCCACCACCGCAAAAGTTTGTCTTGATTGCCACGCGGACAACGTAGCTAAGGACAAACGCGGCCCCAAGTTTCAATTGAGTGATGGCGTTGGTTGCGAAGCCTGCCACGGTGGTGCCGAGGAATGGATTAAGAGTCACGCGGCGGAAGGTGCCACACATGCCGACAACCTTGCCAGGGGTATGTATCCAACTGAGAAACCGGGTGACCGGGCCGAGTTGTGTTTGTCATGCCACATGGGGACGGACGAAAAATTTGCCAGTCACGACATCATGGGTGCCGGTCACCCGCGACTCAGTTTTGAACTGGAGGCGTTCACAACCAACCAGCCGGCTCACTACGACGTTGATGACGACTATCGTCAACGCAAAGGAGAGATTCCGGGCTTCAACCTGTGGCTGACCGGCCAGGTGGAGGCGGCTCGTCGTTATCTTGAACTCGCAGGGCAAAGACTCGGAACAAATGCCGGCATCTTTCCTGAACTTGCGCTTTACGATTGCCACGGATGCCATCACGAAATGGATGACAAGCGCTGGACACCAGCTCGCGGCGGCCCAGGTGTATCTCCCGGCTCGCCGCGGTTGCAGGACCAGCACCTGGTCATAGTGCAAGCCGTCGTCGGTGTCGTTGAATCAGCCGCGGCAAGAACAGAAATGACTGAAGCTTCCGCTGCATTCATTCGTTCGGGCCAGGAAAATATTGCGAGTGTAGGGCAGAACAGCCAGGCGCTGATTACCTGGCTGGAGTCCCGCAAGCGCGAATGGTCGACGCGACAGTTCGACAGGAACACGATCGTTGCAGTGCGGCGTGCGCTCATTCAGTCCGCGGCGGATGGAAAAACAAGTGACTTCAATTCGGCGGAACAGGTATATCTCGCACTCGAAAGCCTGAGTTACACGTTGGGTGACCGCCAGCAAAAGACCTCTGCACTCGACCGGATATATGCAGAGGTCGAAAACGATTCGTCATTCAATCCTGCATCGTTCAGCAGAACTGCACAAAATGTGCGGGGAGAATTCTGAGCGATGCTTCATTTCGCGGGCAAAACTGACGTCGGTAGCCGCGGAGGCGAAAATGAGGATTCGATCGGCTGGGACGAGGCGCGCAAACTCTGGTTTGTCGCAGATGGCATGGGTGGTCACGTCAACGGCAGGATGGCCAGCGAGACCGCCAGCAAAAGCCTGCTCGAATCTGCGCCTGATAAGACCACGGAAGAACAGATTGTTGGTGCGCACGAGGCGATCATCGCTGCCGCCGACGAAGATCAGTCGTTGTCCGGCATGGGCTCTACAATCGTCGTTGCAAAACTGGCGGATGACCTGGCAGAAATATCCTGGGTTGGCGACAGTCGCGCCTATTTATGGCGCAAACGCGGGCTGTCACAGATTTCCCGTGATCACTCTTTCCATGAATTATTGCGTGCGCAGAATATCCTGACCGAGGAACAGATTCGTGCCGATCCGCGCGGCAACCTGGTCACACAAACGCTGGGACTCGGTGATCCGATGCCCTCAATTACCGAGGTGTCACTGCGTTATGGTGACTGGATATTGCTGTGCAGCGACGGCCTGAACGGTGAGCTGGAAGATTCGCAGATCGCAGCAATACTGGCGTCCAGTGATGACGTACAGGCAGCCGTCGATGAGCTGATCGATGCGGCCATCACTAATGGCGGCCGCGACAACACTAGTGTCATAATTATCGAATACAAAGACGCAAAAGGGCTCGGCCACTTGTGGAGAGCCATGGATGCGCGTTGGTGGCCGTTCGTGGTGGGACCGGTATTAGCAATTCTTTTTGCCCTGATATTGTGGGCAGTTAAATAACTCAGCTATATGGAACAGGTATGTCGGACGTAGAGTTAATTCTGAAGAAAATAAGTAATGGCGAACAAACCGTGTTGACCGATGGTCTCATCGCCGGACGCCTGGCTGATTCGGGCCTGGTGCTGACTGAAGGACATCCATCGCGACAACACGCAAAGTTCAGTATCAGCGGCAATGAGCTGAAACTTGAAGACCTCGGTTCTGCCAATGGCACTTTCGTCAATGACCAGCGAATCGAGGGCTCGGTAGTACTGCGCTCTGGCGACAAAATTCGCTTTGACCTCGAAGAATTCGAATACTCGATTCCTTACGATAAGACGGTCAGCAAAGACCCGCAGCAAACGGTGATTCGCAAGATTGAAGACATCGACGTTGACGGTAGTGGTATCAGGGAAAGGCCCGCCTGGATCGATCCGAACCAAAAATCGGCCGGCGGTCCCAAGACCGAATTCATAGATTCTGCAGCGCTGAAGCAGATGATGCAGGACGGCGGACAAGGCGCCATGGAGATGGCTGACGACGTAAACGTTCCTGTCCTGATCGTCTCAACCGG
>QNFK01000202.1 GCA_003645495.1 Gammaproteobacteria bacterium | reverse complement strand
TGTGCAGTCTTTTCTCCTGGATGATATCCACCCGCATGATCTGGGCACTATTCTCGATCACCAGGGAGTCGCCATTCGAACCGGCCACCATTGCGCAATGCCTGTAATGGAGTATTTCGGTATTCCCGGAACGGCGCGCGCATCACTTGGCCTGTACAACAACGAAGACGATATTGATCGGCTGGTTGCAGCACTGGCTACAGCTAAGAAACTGTTCGCATAATGCAAGCCACGACGCACAACCAGGACGAACTTAGAGAGCTCTACCGCGATCTCATCCTCGATCACGCACGAAGCCCACGACATTTTGGCAAGCTGGAAAATGCTACGCATTGTGCGGAAGGTATCAATCCGCTTTGTGGCGACAAGCTAAAAATGTATTTTCAGATCGATGCAAACCAGGAAATTCGAGATGCGAAGTTTGAAGGATCGGGTTGTGCTATTTCTGTCGCATCGGCTTCATTGCTAACCGAGACTGTTATCGGCCTGAGAACGGATAACGCGATCGACTATTTCACAGAATTTGTAACGCTGCTCGGCGGCGAGCCTGCCGCAAAAGAAACTGCTGCGGAAAAAGTCGACCTGGGCAAGCTAAAAGCGCTTGCTGGCGTACGAGAATTTCCGTCCCGTGTTAAGTGCGCGACGCTCGCCTGGCATGCATTGAATTCCGCAATCCAGCAGCATTCAACCCCCGTTTCAACGGAGTAGACATCAGCATGTTCGGACATACCAATGAACAATTTTCCCTTGCTCGCGACGTCAGTGCGGTTATTATCCCCGACGGTCAACCGCTTACTCTGCGCGAGGGTACGACTGGATTTATCACGCAGGCCCTGGGCGGCAGCTTCACTATTTATGTAGAGGGCAACCTGTTTCATATTGCCGGTGCGGATGCGGACGCCCTTGGCAAAGAACCAGTACCTGCCCCCGCGATTCCGGAGAATGCCACCGATCAGGATATCGAGGCGATAATCTGGGACCAGCTTCGCACTTGTTACGATCCGGAAATTCCAATTAATATTGTTGACCTGGGGTTGATTTATCGATGCGATGTGACATCTCTGGCGGATGGGCAGCGCTCTGTTGACATAGATATGACCCTCACAGCGCCTGGCTGCGGCATGGGGCCGATTTTGCTTCAGGATGCACAGGAAAAAGTTGCCGTAATACCCACAGTTGCCGATGTGAAAGTCGAGCTGGTATTCGATCCGCCCTGGAATCAAAGCATGATGTCGGACGAGGCACGCCTGCAGACCGGAATGATGTAATATCGCGGTGTCGTATCGACTTAAGGAAGTCGAAGCAATACTGTACTGATAGTTATTATGAAAACTCTAACAATCCTGCGCCATGCCAAGTCGAGTTGGGGTGACGCCAATCTGGTTGATCATGACAGGCCATTGAACGCGCGTGGTAGACGTGATGCACCAATCATGGCAGCGCGCATGGCGGAAGTCGGAATTCGCCCATCCCTGATATTAAGCAGCTCAGCAAGAAGAGCGTGGTCCACAGCAAAAGAAGTTGCAAAAGAGCTATCTTATCCGGCCGAGTTTTTGCAACGTGAACGCGATCTGTATCACGCAGGCGTTAGCAGATTACTCGATGTGCTGGCTGAACAGGACACTGGCTTCAACAGTATTTTATTGGTCGGTCACAACCCGGGACTAACCGACTTTGCCAATTACCTTGTGCCTGATCTTACTGACAACATTCCGACTTGCGGTTACCTGTCGGTCAAATTTGAATTAGATAGCTGGAATCTCAAAGACGCCGAGTCCGTCGAGCTGGTCATCTACGATTACCCCAAACGCGTGGCGTCGTAAATCAACACTCCGGTACATTGACGGCCAGACCGCCTTCAGAGGTCTCTTTATAGCGCGTCGACATATCCAGTCCTGTTTGCCGCATCGTGCTAATTACCTGATCGAGGGTAACTTTGTGCGAACCATCCCCGTGCATTGCCAGACGCGCCGCATTGATGGCTTTTACCGCACCCATCGCATTTCGCTCTATACAGGGAATCTGCACTAACCCGCCGACCGGGTCACAGGTAAGACCGAGATTGTGCTCCATGCCAATCTCGGCGGCGTTTTCAATTTGTGAATTAGTGCCATTCTTGGCGGCCACAAGTCCGGCTGCAGCCATCGAGCAAGCGACCCCAACCTCACCCTGGCAACCCATTTCGGCACCGGATATGGACGCATTGATCTTGTAAAGAGTACCTATCGCACCTGCAACCAGCAAAAAGCGCATGATTCCCTCATCATCGGCTTTTCTGACGAAGCGCGAATAATAGTGCAGCACTGCCGGAATGATACCGGCAGCGCCATTCGTTGGAGAGGTCACCACCCGACCGCCAGCCGCATTTTCTTCGTTCACCGCGATAGCGTAGACATTGACCCAATCCATTGCGTCCAGAACGGTTGGCTCTTCCCGGTCCAGCATCTTGCGATGCAGTTTTGCAGCGCGCCTGGTCACTGCCATCTGGCCCGGGAGAACGCCTTCTGTTCGCAGACCGCGTTCGACACACGCCTGCATCGCAGACCAGATATTCATCAGTCGCAGCCTGATTTCATCTTTCGATCGCCACTGTCTCTCGTTTAATTCAACAAGTTCGGCGATCGTCAGGGAGTCCTGGTCAGCCATTGCCAGAAGTTCGGCGCCGCTGGTGAATGGATATGGTGGCTCACCACTTTGGCTGGCACTTTCAGGCTCGTCGCCACGGGCAACAAAACCACCGCCAAGCGAATAATAATCCTCGCTAAGGACATGCTGCCCATCACTGTTACTGGCAATAAATCGCATGCCGTTAGTGTGTCGTGGCAATTCCTCTGCATAATCGAAGACCAGGTCGGTAGCGGCAGAAAAGCTGATATCGCCAACGCCTGACACGTTCAGCCGGCCGCTACTATGAACAGCACGCAACATGTCATCTACCGCATCAGGATCAAGCGTTTCGGGTTCGCATCCCATCAGACCGAGGATGATTGCAGAGTCTGTGCCGTGGCCTTTTCCTGTGTACGCCAGAGAACCGTGCAATGTGACCTGGATCTTATCCACAGCCGCACCAGATTCGGCAAGTTGCACAGTGAACGCGCGCGCCGATTTCATCGGCCCAACAGTGTGTGAACTGGAGGGGCCGACGCCAATCTTGAAGATATCGAAAACGCTTATCGTAGGCATGACACTATTTTTTGGTTCCAATGAACATTTGTTATCAAGTTTACTCAGGAATTATCCTGCGTTTTTCCACGTTGCCGATTGTGCTCGCGAAGTTTACGCCGTGTGTGTTTATCCGGTCGACCGGCAGTTGTCGGCATTTGTCGCCTGTCCTGTCGAATTCCGGCAACGATGTCCTGTCTTATCTTCTCAGATTCAGCATCCTCAAGGTAACAACGTTTTGCCTCAGTTGCCGGTCCGCGCCGCAATGGTAGCGGGCCTGCCTCCATCCTGTATGGCAATTGATCACGGACGAGATCAATAACGTCACCAGGTTTTACCCGGGTGCCCGGCTTGGCCCGCTCGCCGTTGATTTTCACATGCCCGCCCGATACCGCAGTCGATGCGCGCCCACGGGTCTTGTAGAAACGCGTAAACCAAAGCCACTGATCGATCCGCAATCCGGGATTATCCAGGTCGTTCATTTTTCATCATCGCGGCGATTCATGAATAGTCCGGGCAGGTATTGTCCTGATATACTTTGCGGCCTTTTATGGCGGAGAGCAATGCCGTGCCTGACAATTTTCTCAATTCTCTTGCAGAGCAGACGGAAGCACTAAAAGATCAGGGCCTGTTCAAAAAGGAACGCCTTATTGCCGGCCCGCAACAGGCGTCAATAAAAGTCCGTGATAATGGCGGCACGACAGAGGTCTTGAACCTGTGTGCAAACAATTACCTTGGTCTTGCCAATCACCCGACCATCATCGCGGCAGCACACAAGGCACTGGACGAATTTGGCTTCGGCATGGCCTCAGTCCGCTTCATTTGCGGGACGCAGACCATCCACAAAGAACTTGAGGAGCGTATTAGTCGCTTCCTCGGCACTGAAGACACCATTCTTTATCCGTCTTGCTTCGATGCCAATGGCGGCCTGTTTGAAACATTACTGGACGATAAAGATGCGGTTATCAGTGATGCACTGAACCATGCCAGCATCATCGATGGAATTCGTCTCTGTAAAGCAAAACGTTTCCGTTACCAGAACAATGACATGAATGATCTGGAGGAGCAGCTCAAGCAAGCTGGCAGCAGCAAGCAAAAACTTATCGTCACAGACGGCGTCTTTTCGATGGACGGCACCATTGCGAATCTGCAGGATCTATGTGACCTGGCAGAAAAGTACGATGCATTGACCATGGTCGACGACTGTCACGCCAGTGGATTCATGGGTGCTACCGGAAGGGGGACGCCCGAACACTGCGGTGTTGCGGGTCGCATCGACATCATTACCGGAACCCTCGGCAAAGCCCTTGGCGGCGCCTCGGGTGGCTTCACTTCCGGCCGCAAGGAAATTGTTGGTTGGTTACGGCAGCGCTCCCGGCCCTACCTGTTTTCAAATTCCGTCGCACCCGCAATTGCAGCAACATCAATTGCCGTGTTCGACTTGCTTGAAGGCGACAGTACGCTGCGTAACAAACTGCACGAAAATGCTGCCTGGTTTCGTGCCGGAATGACGAAGCTCGGCTTGGACCTGAAGCCGGGTGAGCATCCGATAATTCCGGTTACGCTGGGCGATGCCAGGATTGCTACGGACATG
>QNFK01000201.1 GCA_003645495.1 Gammaproteobacteria bacterium | reverse complement strand
GCCGCTGGAAAATGCCCACTGCAATACGATCAGCCAGTCCCCGGGCGCTATCTCGTACTCTTCTATACAGCCCTGCAACACTGGCACCATTTGCTCCAGCGATAACGACTCAGAATCCAGGTCGCACATGTCGGGCTTAATGGTTCCGAGTGCGTGGACATGCATATCATGTATGCCTGGCATAACCATGGCACCGCCGAGATTGCGGACATCGGTGGTTTCGCCTATATATGCTGCGGCATCTTCATTCGAACCGACGAAGATGATGGTGTTGTCTTTTACTGCAAGTGCTTGTTCGACGTTGCGTGATTTATCTACTGTGTAGACATAGGCGTTGGTTAGAACCAGGTCAGCGACTTCTTGTTGTGCGGGTTGGCAGCCTGTGAGCAGAATGAGTCCTAATGCGGCGAGTGAGGTTATGGTTTTGATATTCATTGGTAATTGCCCTGTTGCAGGTTGTGCGGTAGAAACTGACATCAACTATCAGTCCATATTAATCGCACTCGCCGCGCGGGCGAGTGCGACTAACCAAACGGATCATCAATGGATGGCGATAACGCCGAAAACAATTGTGGCCCATCTTCAGTAATGTACAAACAATCTTCCAGCCTTACACCGAACTCACCAAATATATAAATACCAGGCTCATTCGAAAAACACATTCCCGGCGCAAGCTGCGTAGTTTCGCCACGCACAAAATTCACCGGTTCGTGCCCGTCCATGCCGATGCCGTGGCCAAGCCGGTGTGACAAACCCGGTGTCTTGTAGTCAGGACCGAAACCTTTGCTTTCGTAAAACCTGCGAACCACGTCATCAACCTTGCCGGCAGGTGCTCCGACGGTCGCGGTCTCAAGTGCCAGCTCCTGGCCTCGTTTTACCGTATCCCAGACTTGCCGCTGCTTGCTCGACGGCTCACCGTGCACCCAGGTTCGCGAGATATCCGATTCATAATCATGCACAGAGCAACCACAATCCATCAGGATGATGCCGCCCTCTTTGACAGTTTGTGGTTGCCCAGTGCCATGCGGATACGCGCTTGATTCATTCAGAAGCGCCATTGCAAATTTTGGGCTACCACCCAACTCACGCATGGCAGTATTCATAAGCGCTGACAAATCGGCCGGCAACATATCTTTTTCGACACGCGAATATACATGACGATACGCTGCAATCGTTACATCATTCGCCGCCTGCATTAACGCTATCTCGGCAGCCGATTTATACATGCGACAGCCACGCGTAATCTGCTTGCCGCTAACTGTCTGCATCGCGGGAATAGCCTGTTGAATGCCATCTACGATGAAGTGGCGGACGGTCTCTTCGATCGCCAGCTTGCCATCTTTGATGCCGCGATCTGTCAAAATGCCGGCGACCAGCGCGAAAGGGTCTTCGTGCTCATGCCACGTTCGTACATCGTCACCAAAGGTCATGCTTTCCCGAACTGAGGGTTCTTCAAAGAACGGCGTCACGAAGGCCAGATCTCCCTCGGCAGGTATGATCGCTCCGGTATACCGCTCCGAACGCCACCAGCGTACGCCCGTGAAATAGACCAGTGCCGAGCCGGCCTCACGCAACAAAGCATCAACGCCAGACTCCCGCATGAGTCGCTGCGCTTTCGCTACCCGACTCCGCCGCTCGGCAACCGAGATCGCTACCGCGTCGCCAGTGATGTTCCGTAGAATATCCGGCTCATCTGCCGAAACCACACTGCCTGCCATCGCTGTAGTAACACCAATGGCGCCGGATAACCGCAAAAACTCTCTTTTGTTCAATAACATACAACTCGCCCCAATACGAAGGATCTGCCCGCCACACCCGGGCGAAAGTCATGCTGACCACACAAATACGGCTTCCCAGGCCCGCGTGACAAGTCTCTATAGCATGGGTATTCGCCACTATGGCATGCTAAAGTCACCGTCTGCAGACGATCCGGCATCTTGCCATATTTAAGAATAATTATTACCTGCGACTAAAGAAGGCCTGACATGAAGAACTTAAAACAATTAGTTACTACAGTCACATCACTGGCATTCATTATTTTGTCAACCGGGTGTGCCACAGAGCCAGCGGCCATACAGCAGGGAGAAGATGCTGAAGTCTCATTTGACGGATTGCATAAAGTTGACAACGCAAATGCCGACGCCGCATGGGCGAGACCTGATTTCGATATTTCCAGCTACAACAAAATAATGTTGGTGGGCGCTGGAATAGAATACACGCCAGAGACCAACAAAGGTCGGACCTCCAGGGACCGCAACAGAGGCGGACCTTATTTTATGGACGATGCGACGCGCGAGCGATTTGAAAAACTCGTTGGAGAAACTTTTGAAGACGAAATGCGAAAGATCGAGAACTTCACGATCGTCGACGAAGCTGGACCGGACGTTTTAATCGTTTGGGGTGGATTGCTCGACGTTACCTCGTATGTTCCCCCGGATAACCTGTCCGGTCGTTCGGAAATATTTATCAGTACGGTCGGCGCGGCAACGTTGGTGCTGGAACTGCGTGATTCAGAAACCAATACGATCCTCGCGCGATCAGTTGATCGTCGCGCTGCAGAACGACAGAGTGGTGTCATGACCAATTCGAACAGGGTCACAAATGCCGCGGAAGTAAGGAGACTGGTACGGTTTTGGGCTAGGCGATTGCGTGATGGCCTCGACGGTTTCAGCGAGACCAGTTAACGTCGCAAGACTGATGACCTGAATGTAATGGGTCTGGAGTTTCTAGAACTCCAGACCCAATCCGAATAGCACCACTATATCTTCACTGACCGTCGTATCATCGGCAGGCACGGTTTCGTAATCGTAATCTAACGAGATATTCGCGTACAGCAAGTCCGTAATCTCATAGCGTATTCCCGTACTCGTCCGGATACTGGTATTCCTACGCCCGTTTATCGTCGGTATGATCGACTGATTGTGGAACAGCGTAAGATCATCACTAAAAAAGTCCTGACTATAACGCAGCACCCATGTTGCTACAGAACTGGTCGTTGATTCATCACCTATTTCCTCTGCCCGAACACCAACACCCAGTTGAACACTCAGAGTGCGGCTCGGGGTATTCCAGATGTCGAAGCCGATACCCGCGCTGGCCGTGACCCGACTATCCAGCTTAATAATTGGGTCGCGCTCAAAGGTGGTTAACGCACTGAAAAACCATGGGTCATTGAAGAGCCAGTTGTAATTGTAGTTGACAATAGTTTGATCTTTGACCACGGTGTCACCAACTTCCTCGCGGAATAAATTAAGTTCGCCAATGTGCCGGTGATCGCCAAGCTTTAGCGTGGTAGCTGCACGCAACTTCGTGTTACGTGAATCTGTGTTGCCTTTTTTCAGGTCACCTGACAGGTCAACGATACTTTCCCAGTCGTAGTAGTCCTCGGGTTCATCCAGTTCGAGCATGTTGCTCAATGCCAATACTTCTGTTCCGCTGCCGGTTTTGATAATTTGATTGCCTTCTGCATCGGCGCCGGGAAATGTGACCACCAGCTCGCGGCCATCGGCAAGGTCGATTTCGAACTCACGCTCTGACTCTATGTATGCCACGGCCGGCACATCAACATTGAATTCATCCGCATACTCCGGCTCGATCGTAATTTCAGCATCCCAGATTCGTGTTATTTCGCCAGTTATGCGGTCGCCATTCTTGAGAACGAGAACGTCTGACGTCTTTGCTTGTGCCATTAACGGGCAAAGCAAGAAAACAACACTATAGATTACGACAGATATTGAGATTTTCATGTTGGGGTTCAACCAATAGACTAGCGACCCGCCAAGCAAACGGGCCTGTGAATGTTCAGTTAGAACTGGATATGTTGGAGAATTTTGATCGAAAACGCCCCGGATTTCCAGAATAACTACTTCGGAAGAAATCGAACGGAGAGAAATCGATAAGCAATGAGTGCTGCAAACAGTATGAATATCAGAATCACCATCTGCATAAAGAAGCGATTCAACACCGCAGTTTCTATCTCCACCAGTCCACTAACCAGCGGCTCCAGTTCATCACCACCTGCCATTATCACCGCTATGGAATCCATCAATTGTCGCATTTCCGCGGCAGTAGCTGCGGATTCCTGGACGAGCGCCCTGTATTCGTTGACATCGAACGGTTTCCCGTCAGGGTCTTTTACGTTCGTGGCTTCGACGGTTCGTTCGATTGCCTCCAGCACTGGCAACAACTGGGCAAGCAATGCACGTATGCTCGGCTCGGCGTCCGCCATGGATAGCAACAGCCCCTCACGCTCTTCGGCGATCCGATCCATTAACTGGTCGACCGCTGCAAGCCGACCGCCCGGCAATGACTCAATGACTACAACGAGGCGTTCTATAGATTCAACAAACCGGTCAGTGTTAGCCAGCAGGTTTGATACTTCCGGGCCACTCAGCACGTCGTTGATGGTCCCCTCGAATTGACCGCTGGTAAGCATTGGAGCGCGCTGTAAGTAAAAAAGGATTCGTTCGCCAAAGGCCTGCATTTCTTCCGCTGCCTCTCTAGCTCTCGCGACCTCCTTCAGCAGTCCACCCGATTGTTTCACCGCGTTCAGGCTGGCGGCACGCTGACCTGAAAAATTACTGAGTCGCACGTACCAAGGATAATTCTGATCGGGATTTTCAGCACGCCACTCTATGACTAACGCTTCAAGCTCATCCTGTTGTGTTTGCGTGAGCACGTCATCCGCAATCGTCCAGATATCATCTTCCAGATCGTAAAAAGTCTGCAGAAACTGAGCTGATGCCTCTTCCCCAACTGCCTGGGTCATGTGT
>QNFK01000200.1 GCA_003645495.1 Gammaproteobacteria bacterium | reverse complement strand
TATGACCTTGAAGGCGGCTGGGATGAGCAGAAGAGTACTTTCGCCTACAAAGTCATTTCGCAACTCGGCCAGTACTCGCCGAACTTGACGTCGCTGGTCGTCGATCATGAGTTCCTGACGCCACGGGACATAGAGGAACAATTCCATGCAGTACAGGGCCACTGGCATCATGGCGACCTGACCATTCACCAGTCTTTTATGATGCGCCCCCTGCACGGTGCGGCGCAGTACGACACACCGGTAAACGGGCTGTTCCTGTGTGGTGCTGGCAGCCATCCTGGTGGAGGACTG
This sequence comes from Gammaproteobacteria bacterium, assembly GCA_003645495.1. Classification (GTDB taxonomy): domain Bacteria; phylum Pseudomonadota; class Gammaproteobacteria; order Steroidobacterales; family Woeseiaceae; genus SZUA-117. The sequence continues at coordinate 4,495 of QNFK01000200.1, read as the reverse complement.
ACCGGTCTTCCCGGCCAGAACGCCGCCAAACGCGTCCTCAAACTCCGGGGAGCGAAATGACAATCCATCACGAACATTTTCGCCAGCCACTGCAACGCACGCCGTTCCACGATCGCCTTGTTGCTCTATCCAAAACCGAGGAGTGGGCCAGCTGGAACTCCTACAAAGTGCCACGCGTGGTCGACAAGTTGTCGTCCGAGTATTTCGCGGTTCGCAGTGGTTGTGCGGTCATGGATCTCACTCCCATGGAGAAGTACCGGATTACAGGAACGGGTGCTCGTGCCTATCTCGATAGACTGGTCACGCGTGATATTTCTGCGCTGAAACCCGGGCGCGTTACCTACGTTGTCTGGTGTAACGACGACGGCAAAGTCATCGATGACGGGACCTTGTTTCAGCTCGGCGAAGACGACTACCGCGTGTGTGCGCAACATCATCAACTTGACTGGTTCTTGATGTCCGCAGCTGGTTTTGACGTTCAGATCAGGACAGAGACGCATGACGTCGCTGCTCTGGCGGTGCAGGGCCCGACATCCTATTCAGTGCTAACCGCCGCAGGTATCGATGGACTGGACCAATTGCGTCCGTTTGGTATCGCGAATCTGAAATGCGGGGATGTTGCCGTTACTGTGTCTCGTACCGGCTATACCGGCGATCTGGGCTACGAGGTATGGGTAGAACCTGGCGACGCACTGCAAGTATGGGACGCGATCTTCGCAGTTCAGGGACACTACGATATTGTCGCTATGGGGCTGGACGCACTCGAAATGGTGCGTATAGAGGCCGGCTTCATCATGCCAGGATTCGATTTCAATACTGCCGAATCTACGGTTCGCGATGGCTACGATCGATCACCGTATGAGATTGGTCTGGACTGGGTTGTGAGTCTCGACAAGGGGCACTTTACGGGCCGCAAGGCCTTACTGGCTGAAAAATCCAGACCCATAAAACGGCGCTTGACCAAGCTCGTCGTTGAAGGTAACAAACCGGTTGGCGAGGCGTATATTTTTGCTGGCAAGAAGGGCAAACAGATCGGCGAGATCAAATGTGCAATATGGTCGCCGGTGCTAAAAGCCAATCTTGCACTGGCAGATATCGAATACACCAACGGCCATTTGCCCACGGATTTATGGGCGCGATTCGACTACCAACGTGAATTGAAATGGCGTACGGCATGGGCGAAGTGCCACGCTCAATCCAAGCCTTTTTATAGCGCTGAGCACCGCAGCACTACCCCGCCTAACCGCTTTTGAACCGTCCGTAGGGGTCGATTTACGACGTAACACCTTGTTTCTGGCTCTTCTACGGCTCCGAACGTCAGTCCTGAATGACATCCGTCGTCGCTCTGCGCTAGTATCGGTGGTGGATTATTGTGTGTTGGGGAGCACTGGATGCATACAACGCAGTTTGTAGAAAGCTATTTTGATGCCTGGAATCATCGCGACCCGAAGGGTGTGGCAGATCATCTCACGGCTGACGGAGTCTACTGCGACATTCCCCAGAATGTACAGCGCTCTCACGACGAACTAATAAACAGCCTGTCCATATTCTTCAAAAAATTTCGCCACCGCTACGAACTGGTCGGCGACATTTTGACCAATGGAAATACGCTGGCATTTCAATACCGAATTTGTCCGCTTGGCAGTAATGGCAATAGCAAGCCCGCAGCGCCTGTTAACGGCGCCGAATTTATGGCGCTTAACGGTAACGGTGCGATGACGATCACCGATTACTATGACAGTCCTGATGAGGCTTTGTCATCCAGGCCCGCGAGCATTGCCCCTCATGCATTACAAATAAACAAGTATGCAAAGTCCGGATTGAGTGCCCAACAATTACTGGACTATAAAGATCGACTTAAACAAATCATGCATGTGCAGCAGGCATACCTGCGGCCCGACCTGACCTTACCGAAACTGGCCGAGGCTGTTAATTGTTCGGTAAACCACTTGTCCCAGGTCATCAACGCCGGTTTCGGAATGAGTTTTTTTGACTACTTGAATCAACACCGAATCCAGCACGCGAGGGAATTGCTGAGAAAAATCGATGACCACAACGGTGCCATCCTAAGCATCGCTTTCACGGTCGGCTTTAATTCCAATTCTGCGTTTTACGCTGCCTTCAAAAAGTGCGTCGGACAAACGCCTGCCCAATACCGTCGGGCGCAGAACAGCCTGTCGCACTGAACGAGTCTCCTTCGGGCCTGCCAAATTGCCGAGAGTTTCGCCTATAGGGCGGGATGCATTGCTTGCGCCCTTTCGTCAAAAACAAGGGACGAGGCCAACTCACGATGCAATCTCAATCACACACAGGCTCCTACTACGCCGCCAGCGTCAATGACGTGACTGACTTCGCCCCGTTACGGGGCGATCACAGCACGGACGTCTGCATAATCGGGGCCGGTTTCACCGGCATCTCTTCGGCACTGCATCTCCTGGAACGCGGTTATAACGTGCACGTGGTCGAAGCGAATCGGGTCGGTTGGGGGGCATCCGGACGCAACGGCGGGCAAATAATCGGTGGCATTTCCGGGGAAAAAGTCATCGCAAAGAATCTTGGCAAAGATGCGGACATCGTCTTCAAGGACTTGCGCTGGGCCGGGCACGAAATCATTCGCGAACGAGTCCTGAAATACGGCATCGAATGTGACCTGAAGTTCGGCTATCTCGACGTCGCCATCAAACAACGTCACCTTCGTGAGCAGCAGGCGGATTTCGACAGAATGCAAAACGATGGATTTCCGCACGAGTTTCGAAAATTATCCGCTGCAGAGACTCAGGCAACCATTGGCACCAGCGCGTACATCGGCTCCCTGTTGAACATGGGTAACGGCCATTTACATCCCTTGAAACTGTGCGTTGGCGAAGCAAGGGCCGCAGTATCGCTCGGGGCGACTATTTACGAGCAGTCGCCTGTCATCGACATTCAAAAGGGAAGCCGGCCACGAGTCGTCACACAAAATGGCTCAGTGACCGCCGACGTCGTCATCCTCGCCGGCAATGCCTATCACGTACTCGAGCGGAAGTTACGTGGCATCATGTTCCCGGTAAGAAGTTTCATTATCGCGACGGAACCGCTTTCAGAAAAAACAGTCAACCAAATCAATCCAAAAGACCTGGCTGTTTGTGATCCTAATTTCGTGCTGGAGTATTTTCGCCTGAGCGCAGACAAACGCTTGCTCTTCGGCGGGCGCTGCAACTATTTTGGTGAGGATCCGAATATTATTAAACAGCAACTTCGACCAAAGCTATTAAGGATTTACCCGCAGCTAAGCAATATCAATATCGACTACGCCTGGGGTGGCACCATTGGAATTCCCGTCAATAGAGTTCCACTACTCGGCCGGATCGCAGCAAACATTTTCTATTGCCAGGGTTATTCGGGACATGGTGTCAACGTTACACACCTGGCCGGCAAAATCATGGCCGATGCGGTCGCCGGCACTGTCGAGCAATTCGACATGTTCGCCAACGTCAAGCCACTCATAATTCCTGGGGCACATTACTTGAGCACCCCCATGGTTGCACTCGGCATGATGTACTACAAAATCAAGGATCGCCTGTAACAACGCCGGAAGCCTAAGCATGACCTGTAAATGATTCAGAACGTAGAAATACGCAGCGGACCGGACTGGCACAAAATACAGCAGGGAATTAAGTGGGCTGTGTATGCACTGCTGATCGTCAATTTTGTGTTCTACGTCTTCGAGGATATTACCAGCGCGGTCCACACATTGACTGCCAGTTCTACATTTCTGGACTGGACCAGCACGTTTGCGACCAGCATTGATGAGTCTGCATGGTTTCTGCTGCTGGCCATGTACGAAATCGAAACCTATATCGTTGATGATGAAAATCTGACGGCCTGGGTGACTACTGTATTGCACGGGATTCGTCTGTTTTGTTTTGTATTAATTTCGCACACAATATACGCGTTCGTCATTGTTGTTATGAGCCTGCAAGCAACTGTCGCTGTAGAAGACGTCGACAGCCTCTGTGACATGACGAATGCCAATGTTTCCTACATATACAATCTCGAGTACACGGAGATAAACGAGCAGAGCTGCAGCGGGCTCTCAAGTAGTTCACAATTTTATTGGCTAGCCGATGATCCGGTTGTCAGCGATATGCAAGGTCTGTCTCTGGAGCGGGACCTGGCATGGGCCGACCTTGCTGAAGCAGTAATCTGGCTTTTGATTTTAGTGGCGATCGAGGTCACGGTGCGATTGCAGGGTCGCGGTGTAACTGGCGGCAAACTGCTTGCGACGGCCAATACCACCAGTTTGTTCCTGTACGCAGCACTCATTGCTCTCGGCGTATATTGGGCAACATTGTCACATTGGTTGTATTTGTGGGACGAGCTGGTCTGGATCGGCGGGTTCGCCGCAATCGAGATGAATCTCAGTGAGTGGCGCGGCGAGATTAGTGACAAACAACACACAGGTGAATAGCGAGGTGACGAAATGATAACTGGACACTGCGAGTGCGGCCGCGTT
>QNFK01000199.1 GCA_003645495.1 Gammaproteobacteria bacterium | reverse complement strand
CGCCAGAACGATGCAGGCTCAGGAATGTGGCCAGTTGAGAAATTCCAGTGCCCTTCATGTCCAGCGTGCCACGGCCCCAGAGATAACCGTCCCTGATGTCTCCGGAGAGTGGATCAGTCGTCCAGAATTTGGGATCCGCGGGAACGACATCGGTGTGCTGCAAAAGGATCAGGGCCGGCTCGTCACCGCCTTCGAGGCGGGCCCATATATTACCTCGACCCGGGGCGCTCTCCGCTGTCTGAAAACTTATGCCTTCTGCGGTAAAAATTTTCGCGTAGAAATCAACCGCACGAGCTTCATTGCCGGGCGGGTTGATCGTATCAATCCGAATGTATTCCTGCAGCCAGGCGACCGCTTCGTCGTCGATAGTTTGCGCATGGGATGGCATCGCACTGGCAAGAAGAGCAAGAAGACTCAAACAAAAACGTAGCGGCATTTCATTACCCCGTTATGATAGGCGAAAGGAACCGTATCACGGTTCATTACTACCCGGTACAAGCAATGGCACAAGACCCGGACAACGCCGGCGGTGAGTCGCCGCAGGAACAGACACGCAATGGAATTATTGCAGCGCTGATTGCATACATTTCCTGGGGAGTGCTGCCGCTCTATTTCATCCTGGTGAAGGACGTCGGCTCGCTGGAGCTGTTGGTGCATCGTATTATCTGGGCGATACCATTCGGCGCGCTGATCATTCACGTTCGTCGTCAATGGTCGGAAGTTCGGCGCGCACTAACCCACCGGCAAATGCTCGGCTACCTGATCGCCAGTGCAATACTAATTGCAGGGAATTGGCTGGTTTATATCTGGGCTGTGCAGCAGGAGCAGATTTTCCAGGCCAGCCTCGGTTACTACATCAATCCATTGTTGTTCGCTGTTGTCGGTGTGTTTCTATTCGGCGAAAAGCTGCGCAAGCCGCAGATTGTGGCTATCTCGCTGGCTGCGGTCGGTGTCGCGATACTGGCAACAAGCGGCAGCGAGTTTCCGGCCATTGCAATTTTTCTCGGTACCAGTTTTACGATATATGGCGTTATCCGGAAAAAGGTCGTGATCGGTGGCATGCCGGGGCTTTTTATTGAGACGCTCGTGCTGTTGCCATTTTCACTGGCATACCTTTACTGGATCACGCAGGCAGGAGCAGCGACGTTTTCATTTTCAGATCCTTCGATGGCGATGTTGCTGGTCCTCGCAGGCCCAATCACGGTCGTGCCGTTGTTGTGTTTTGCGCTTGCGGCGCGGCGACTGAACCTGTCGACAGTGGGCATGATGCAATTCATTGCACCGACTCTGCAGTTTTTCGTCGGAGTCGCATACGGTGAGGAATTGACGCTTGCGCATATCCTGTGCTTCACGTGTATCTGGATCGCTGTCGTGATTTTTAGTCTGGACGCGTGGCGTTCAAGCAGGGCACAACGGTTGCTAGCAACGACGTGAGATAGCGAGCAGCAACGCAGAGAGCAGGAATCCCAGGTGCGCGACACCAATCAGTGCGAATATGCCGGGCGTTAGGAGCAGGTAAAAACCGACCGGTACGAAAGAAACCACAAAGCAAACTGTCAGGATCAGTATTCTTTTTTTCCACGCTGCGCCAATAGCAATAAGACTCAACACAACGAGACCCGTCATTATCAATTGCGTGCCGCGGTTCATGCCGGCTGTGTTGTAAGGGTTATTGAACAAAAAAATGCCGACGAGTGTGACGACCGTAATCGCCGATACGGCCGTTATTAAGCGCGCCACGTTCACCAGCAGGATTTGTTTTTTCGTCGGCATGCAGCGTTTCAACCTTTTGCGAGTGTTGACCTTAAGGAGAGTGCGTATAGGTATATCGCAGTATGTTTCCTGGCCCAGCGGGCGACTAAGCTGGCAGATGCCAACGGTCGGTGGTTCTGCGACTTTCTGCAGGGCTCAAACATCCTAATTAGTGAACATTTTCGGCGCACACAGTTCAGAAATAACAGGTTCTGTAATAAGTGATATAGTGTTATAGTGAAGTATAACACCTTGACCGGGTGGTTCATTTCTGCCCGGCCATGCAGGAAAACGGGATTAAGCACATGAAACGTAAGATAAAACGCGGTCTCCTGATCGCCGGGATATTTGTCGTGGCATTCGCCGGTGCTTTCGGGCTCACCAGGATGAAGCCGCCGCCGGATAGCAAGGAGATCGCTGACGCAACGCCGCTGGTCGATGTGCTGCCACTTGAGAAAATCACTGCGAGTTTCGAAGTTGAGAGCCAGGGAACGGTCAGGCCGCGTACAGAGACGGTTTTGAGCGCCGAAATCTCCGGTGCGATCGTCAGTATTTCACCCAAATTCATTGCCGGAGGGGTTTTTGCAAAGGGTGAGGAGTTGCTGCGCATTGACCCAACCAACTACACCGTGGCGGTGGACCAGGCCAGGGCAATGGTTGCACAACGACAGATTGAATTCGATGGCGCGAAGAAATTGCGTAGCCAGGGATATCGTGCCGAATCGGAATACGCATCCGCAGTAGCGGCACTGGCCGCAGCTACATCGGACCTGGTAAAGGCCGAGCGCAATCTGCAAAGAACCTACATTACATTGCCTTATACCGGCATGGTCCGGGCCAAAGAAGCAGATATCGGCCAATACGTAAACCCAGGCACGCGTCTTGGCGTTACTTTTGCGATTGACTATGCCGAAGTACGCCTGCCGCTAACTGATCGTGATCTGGCTTTTATTGATTTGCCGGACGCAGCTGCGATCAGTGGCACAGGTTCGGCTGCAGGACCGATGGTGGAATTATCGGCAGTGCAAAAAGGGCGAACGTCACGCTGGCAGGCGCAAATCGTTCGTACAGAAGGTGTCGTCGATGAGAAAACCCGCGTGACCTACGCGGTTGCCCGCATCGAAGACCCGTACAGAATGAGCGCCGCTTCTGTCGGGATATCGCCGCTGCCGATGGGCACTTTCGTGGCGGCAACGATTCAGGGAACAACGGTCGAAAATGTTGTACGGGTGCCGCGGATTGCGTTGCGTGGTAACGACCAGCTGTTGTTTATTGATGCTGATAACAGTCTGCAGATACGGACGGTGGATGTCCTGCGTGCAGATGCTGACTACGCATATTTAAATGGCGATACCATTCTCGGCGAGCGTTTTACGATGACTGCGATCGAATCACCGCTTAACGGCATGACGGTACGGACCAGTGACGATCCGGTGGATGACTCCGCAGACGAAATGACTAGCCGGCAACTGGCTGTCGAAAACGACGGCCACTAAGCAGATTATCAGGGGCACTTGGCAATGAATCCACGCGGCGAAACCTCAGAGACCGGCATTATTGCCTGGTTTGCCAGCAATCATGTGGCAGCGAACCTGCTCATGTTGTTGATCGTTGCTTTCGGTATTGTATCCAGCTTCACCATTCGCAAGCAGACTACGCCCGATTTCGAACTAAACTGGGTACAGATTCGTGTGCCTTATCTCGGTGCCGCTCCACAGGAAGTGGAGGAGGGTGTCGTGATCAAGATCGAAGAAGCAATACAGGACGTTCCCGGCATAGTGGAAATTAACTCGCGCGCCAGCGAGGGCATGGGCCAGGTGACCGTAGAGGTTGCTACCGGTGAGGACATCAACGAAGTACTGACCGAGGTTAAGACCCGCATAGATGCGATATCGACCTTTCCCGCGCTTACCGAAAAACCGATCATCTACAAACAGGAAGTGCCGATCCATGTCGTGTTTATCACGATTACCGGCGATCTCGACGAGTTTGCACGGAAAACCATCGGCCTGGAGATTCGTGATGACCTGATGGAAATTCCTTCAGTGAACCAGGTGCAGATGCTTGGAGATCGCGACTACGAAATAAGCGTTGAAGTGTCAGAGCATGTCTTGCGGCAATACGGCCTGACAATGAGCGAAATTTCACAGGCCATTCGCAACTCTTCCGTGGATTTGCCGGGCGGTTCGATAAAATCTGCCGGCGGCGACATATTGCTGCGTACCGAAGGGCAGGTTTATACGGGCCAGGAGTTTGCGGATCTCGTCTTGCGTACGTTTCCTGACGGTACCAGGCTGACGCTGGGAGACGTAGCAACGATTCAGGACGGCTTCGTGGAAACCAACGGCTATGCCCGCTATATGGGCCAGCCCTCCGCCTCGATGCGGGTGATGGCAATCGGGCAGAAGAATGAGCTGGAGACAGCTGCAGCTGTCAGGGAATATGTCGCGGACAAGGTGCAGACCTTACCCAGCGGTGTCGATATGGAAGTCTGGGTTGACCGGTCGTTCTACCTGCAAGGTCGCCTCGACATGATGTTCAAGAACATGGCACAGGGCGCGCTGCTGGTCTGCATTATTCTGTCTTTGTTTCTGCGTTTGAAAGTCGCTGCCTGGGTGATTGTCGGCATACCGATTACGTTTCTCGGCGCAATGTGGCTAATGCCGCTCGGCCCATGGCCCGTGTCAGTGAACACGATAAGCCTGTTCGGTTTCATCCTGGTGCTCGGTATCGTTGTCGACGACGCGATCATCATAGGCGAAAGTATCTACACAAAAATCCGTGCGGACGGCCATACGCTGGACAATGTTATTCGCGGCGCCAAACGGGTTGCCATGCCAGCAACATTTGGTGTCTTGACTACCATCGCCGCCTTTGCGCCGCTGCTGTTTGTTGGTGGCATTGTAGGTCCGTTCTTTGAAGCATTGTCAGTCGTTGTAATTCTTTGCCTTATGTTTTCACTGGTCGAATCAAAACTGATTCTTCCAGCGCACCTTGTGCATGCAAACATCAAGCCTGTTGATGAGGAAGACCTGTT
>QNFK01000198.1 GCA_003645495.1 Gammaproteobacteria bacterium | reverse complement strand
GGAATACTTTGCGAACCGTGGTCGGCACACAAGGCCTATCGTGTCGGCATAATTTCAGATCTCGTTCCGGCACTGAAGGTGGACGGAAAATTCATATCGAATCCTTTGGTAGAGACTGAAAAATATCTGGATGAGTATGGCCGGATAGCACACGGTGAATCCAGGACTGGCGAGGCACTAAAAGAAGGTAAGGCGTTGCTGGCCGCTGGTACGGTCGACCTGACACTGCTCGACGAGGCAGTGGAAGAATTATGTGCCAAGTTCGTCAACATGTTTCCGGATTGCCTGACGAAGACCCTGGAGGAGCTGAGAAAACCGAAGCTCAACGCATGGAATGCAAATAAAGAAAATTCAAGAGCATGGCTGGCATTGAACATGATGACCGAGGCACGCGCCGGATTTCGAGCGTTCAACGAGCCGGTTGGCCGCGACCGCGAGATTGACTTCAGCGGTCTGCGACTTGCACTGGCTGAGGGACAACCATGGACGGACGAGTTAACCGAGAGCCTGCTACCTGCTGCTCGCGCCGCAAAATAAAAGGGGAGTTCAATGGCATTAATGATCAATAGTGTCTGCACCGCATGTGATGCTTGTGAGCCCGTCTGTCCTAACGAAGCGATCAGTGTTGGCGAGCCGATCTACATAATTGATGCGTTCAAGTGCACCGAGTGCGTCGGTGCAGAAGACGAACCCCAGTGTCAGCTAGTGTGTCCTGAAGAAGAATGTATTGTTGCCAACCCGGACTTCGTCGAAAGCGAGGAAGAGCTGCAGCAGAAATACGAGATATTGAATGTGTAGTTTCGATAGTCGTTCGAGGATTGGCTATTGAACGATCGCCCGTTGGTGCCGTACTAAGAAAAACTGCATTGGTATCAGGCCATTCGCGGCTAAAGCCGCTCCTACAATTGTAGTTTCTTCACACCTCGTAGGAGCGGCTTTAGCCGCGAATGGCCCGGTAAATGACATGAACTTGAATCCTTCACCAACCGCTGGTGATGCAGCACTTCACACACCCCGTTCCAGGTTCTCCACTCCATACCGCAACAACGTCTTCAGCGTAATCGAATCCAGCGTCGACCGAATCAAGCCATCTATCTCACTGTTCACGCTATCAAGACCACTGATTACGATCTCCGCGGTTCCCGCCAAAGCATCGGGCGAGTCTATATCCGACTCAAGTGACTCGAACTCATGTATGACATCCCACAAGGTTGTCCGACGTACATTTCCGGCAAAGCGATAACCGCCGCCGACGCCGCGCACCGATTCGATCAGTCCGCTGCGCACCAACGTGCGCATTACCTTGGCCAGATGATGTATCGAGATTCCATATTCCTGTGCGATCTCTGCAGTCGAGTGCTGTCTGTCCGGCGCAGAGGCCAGGTGCAATACTGCATAGAGTGCATAGCGACTGGCCTTTTGCAGCTTCATGGTTTAGTCCAGCCGCTTTTCGAGTTCAATGTAGGGCCCGGCAGAAAGCCCCTCGCCGCGGAAAAACGACAGGTTAACTTTGTCGGTGCTGAGAACCATTGTGCGAATGGTCGCTATGCCGGCGGCTTTAAATTCGACAGACAATGCATCCAGTAACAATGAACCAATGCCAAGCTCCCGATGTTGCGGCGAGACACTTAATGCCAGCACCCAGCCACAAGGTGGCGAGCCGAACTCCCAGGCACGAATCTCGCCGACAACAAAGCCGACGAGTTCGTCGTTTGCCGAGCTTGCAACAAGAAAGTGGCGCTGTATTCGCATAGCAGAATCTGTAAAACGCTCGAGAATATCTGTCCAGTAGGCCGACTTGTCCGTACCGGTTATCTCGGCATCCAGCGCCACGATTGCAGCACTATCGGCAACGGTAGCCGGCCGAATATCGATCGCGATTCTATTATTATTATTCATCTTCGCCGTTTTGTTATTCTGAGCCGTCCCGGGCAACAGCCTATCCTACCCGGATGTCGGCCAATTATCGCTCCCGCAGTCCGCTGCGTCGCACCACCATAACCACTACCCACAGGCCGCTTCAGTAAGGGCCTCCAGCCTGATTTCATCGTACAAGGCAGCGATTGATCTTAAACCAGTATTCCGGTACTATTATACCAGTATTCCGTAAGGATAGCTTAATCATGGCTCTGGAAGAGATTGTCGAGCATTGCCAGAATCTGTATGACGACCTCGACTTCAGCAGCGTAATCCGCTGGAAAAATGCCGCGAGCGGTCGCAAAGTGATCGGCCATATGCCGGTCTACGTGCCGCGCGAGCTCATTCACGCGGCCGGCATGCTGCCGGTCGGCATTCTCGGCGGTGGCGATCAGCTGGATGTCATTCACGGCGACGCCTACTACCAGAGTTACATTTGCAGAATACCCCGCTCAACAATCGAACTGGCCGTTACCGGCCGGCTCGATGTGCTCGACGGTATGCTTTTTCCAAGTACTTGCGACGTGATCCGCAACCTGTCCGGGATGTGGCAACTCAAATTTCAGGACAAATTCGTACGCTACGTCGATGTGCCGCAGGATTTCGATCTGGATGTTGGCGGCGCATTCTATACGCGCGAATTACAGCAGCTCCGTGATGACCTTGCAGAACTCAGCGGCAACGAAATCACCGATGAAGCCCTGAATGCATCGATCTCTTTGTACAACGAAAATCGTCAGGCGATCAGTGAACTGTATGCGTATCGCTCGGCACAACCGTGGCAAGCACCGACGCCGGAGGTCTATCTGTTAATGCGCGCAGGCATGTTACTGCCTGTCGACGAACATACCAGTCTGATTCATGACTACATCGCCGCGGCGAAAGCTATTAAACGCCCGGTCAGGGATAATTGTCGCGTCGTAGTTAATGGACTCTTCTGCGAGCAACCGCCGCTGGGTTTGTTGAAGTCGATTGAGATGGCCGGTTGTTACATCGTCGATGACGATTTCATGCTGGTTGCCCGCTGGTTACTTAAAGACGTGCCGACAAATGGCGACCCACTGAGGAATCTCAGTCACGCGTTCATCAACTACTCCGTAGAAACTTCATGCAAGTATGTGCCGACCCGGGAAGCGAAAGGCAAGTTCCTGATTGACTCCGTTCGCAATAGCCACGCAGAAGGAGTCATCTTTTCGTCGCCCAGTTTTTGTGACCCGGCGCTCCTTGACAGACCGATGTTACAAAAAGCACTTACCGCGCAGGGGATTTCCTACACCGCATTCAAGTTCGCCGAAAACTCCGGACAAATGCAGCCCATTCGCGAGCAGGCGGGCACCTTCGCAGATTCAATTAAATTATGGAGCGCCGCATGAACACAGCAGCGACGGACACGGCAGACGTGCAGAAAGAAGAATCGATGATCCTGCAGAAGGCCATGATCAGCGCCAACTATGATGCGCTTTCGACGGCACACGAAGAGGGCAAAAAAATCTCCTCAACGTTCGTGCCCGGCAATTTGAATGAACTGCTGATGTGTTTCGACTTCGTTCGCAACCTTCCCGAGATCAATGCATTACAAGCCGGCATGCGCAAGAAGAGCGGCGGCTATATCATGGAAGCAGAGCGGTCCGGTCATTCGGAAGATGTCTGCACCTATGTCAAGACCGACCTGGGAATGATGTCGAAGGGTCAGGTCGGACCGAATGGAAAACCATTACCTACGCCGGACCTCCTGCTACTGTCTTATACTGGCTGTTTCACGTTCATGAAATGGTTTGAACTGGTTCGCGACCAGTACGATTGCGAAACCGCCATGTTGCATGTTCCCTACCAGGCCGACGGAAAAATTACTGAAAACATGCGCCACTTCGTTGTGACGCAACTAAAAGAGCATGTCATTCCCACACTTGAGCGTGTCAGTGGGGTGAAATTCGATATCGACCGCTTGCGGGAATACCTGCGAGAGTCAGCTAAAGCCGAGGACGACCTCGTCTGGGTCCTGCAGTCGGCGAAAAACCGGCCATCACCGATCGATGCCTATTTCGGTGGCGTCTATTACTGTGGTCCGATATTCACAGCATTTCGTGGTACCCGGGAAACTACTGACTATTACAGATCATTACGCGTCGAAGTTGAAGACAGGCTCGCAAAAGGACTGGGGCCAGTAACGCCGGAAGGCACCCTGGAGGAGGAGCGGATTCGTCTCGTTGTAGAGGGGCCACCCAACTGGACCCACTTCCGTGACTTCTGGAAGATGTTTTACGATGAGGGCGTGGTTGTGGTCGCCTCTTCATACACTAAAGTTGGCGGCGTTTACGACTTTGGCTTCCGCCACGATCCAGATAACCCACTCGAAACGCTCGCCGATTACTGCCTTGGCTGTTATACAAACCACAGTCTGCCGTCACGAGTCGACATGCTCTGCAATTACATGGACGAGTACCAGGCGGATGGATTCCTGGTTAACTCGATTAAGAGCTGCAACAGTTTCTCTGCCGGTCAATTGCTCATGCTGCGCGAAATTGAAGAGCGCACCGGTAAGCCTGCCGGATTTATCGAGACCGATCTGGTTGACCCGCGGTACTTCTCCTCGGCCAATGTAAAAAACAGGCTCGAGAGCTATTTTCAAATGATCGAGCAAAAAAAGGCGCGCGGGCAAGACAGGACTGCGGCATGAGGTGCTTTATTGGCATAGACCTGGGCTCTACGACGACCAAGGCGATCGTACTGGACGAGCAGCAAACAGTGCTGGGACGTGGCATAACCAACTCTCGCTCAAACTACGGGATAGCGGCAGATGTTGCGAAACAGGAAGCGTTTATTGACGCCCGGTTTTTTCTGTTCCGCAAACTGTTACATGACCTGCCGGCACTTACGGGGCATGTGGACG
>QNFK01000197.1 GCA_003645495.1 Gammaproteobacteria bacterium | reverse complement strand
CTGCAATCTGTCGCAACAATTCGTCGCCGGCAATGTGGCCGAACGTATCGTTTACAACCTTGAACTGGTCCAGGTCGAGGTACAGCAGCGCATGCGAATGATCAGGATTGTTATGCGCGCTATCCAGTGATGAAACCAGGCAGTTTTCGAACTCGCTACGATTGATGAGGCCGGTCAGTGCGTCATGCGATGCCTGATAGGAGAGTTGCCTGAATAGTCGGGACTCTTTGCTGACGTCATGAAATACCATGACCGAACCAATAATATTGCCGATCCGATCGCGTATTGGTGCTGCTGAATCCTGAATCGGGATTTCTGATCCTTCGCGATTGATCAATACCGAATTTTCCGCCAGCGTAATTACGCGACCTTCGCTCAGGCAACGTGTCACCGGATTATCAACGGCAGCACGGGTATTCTGATTGATGATCGTCATAACCTCGCAGATCGGTTTGCCGCGAGCGCTGCGAATCTCCCAGCCGATCAGTTCCTGCGCAACCGGGTTGATGTAATCAATACATCCTTCAGCGTCGGTTGTGATGACACCATCACCGATCGATTGCAGTGTTACCTGCGCACGCTCTTTTTCTTCGAATACTCGCGTCTCTGCCTGCTTACGTTCTGTGATGTCGGTAATCGTACCTTCGTGGGCAACGATATCGCCGTTGTCGTCATAGACAGCGCGAGAATTCTCGAGAACGACGATTTCGCTGCCGTCTTTACGACGCAGCCGGTATTCGAAATTCTTAACGACACCCTCGGATTCCAGGCGGGCAAATACACGCTCGCGATCAATCGGGTTCACGTAGAGCACCGTTGTACGACCGGCGCGCTTCAGGTCCTCGACACTGTCGTAACCAAGCATTTCGACCAATGCCGGGTTGACCGTAACAATGTCTCCTTCCCGCGATGCTATGTAGACGCCGTCCACCACGTTTTCGAACAGGCCACGATAACGTGATTCGCTAGTCAGTAATTTTTCTTCATCAAGTTGGCGCTTGATGGCAATACCAGCCAGGCGCGCCATCCGTGCAAGCTTATCAAGCTCGTCAGTTGACGGTTCCCGGGCCTGGTCGAGGTAGGCGTCCAGGGTGCCAATAATGCGGCCGGCTGCGCCGTATACAGGGAACGCCCAGGCTGCGCGAAAATTGTGATTTTTCGCCAGTGAGTGAATGCTTGCCCAGGCTTTGTCGTCGGCAATGTTGGCGACAATTTTTTCCTTGTTTTGAAATACCGCAACGCCACAAGCGATGCTTCCTTCATTAACCCTGATGAAGTCCAGCGCCACCTTGAATTTTTCGGGTAATTTCGGTGCCTGCTCGACAGACAGAGTCTGGTTCTTGATATCGAGACGCATTATTGCGGCACTCATGCCGCCACTGATTTTTTCAACACAGCGACAGACCGCAAGCATCGTCCGATCAAACGGCGTGCTCGCGGCGATCATTTCAAGAATCTTGTTTTGCGCGTGCGCAAACTCTTCATTGCGCTTGCGATCTGAAATATCGGTAATACTGACCCGCAGCAATTTGCAATCTGCCGAAGGCAGGCGACTGAAGCGGACTTCGCAAGGAATCGGCCTGCCACCCGAATCTTTATGCAGCCATTCAAAGACCGGATGTTCGCCGTTCAATGCCCGATCGACAAAACCGCGATGCACACCGAATGAAGGTGAGCCGTCAGGCTGCATTCGCGGACTTACCGCTTTCGGGCCCAGGCTCAGCAATCGTGCCCGCGACAAGTTAAACAGCTGGCAGGCATTCTCGTTGGCGTCCACAAAACGATTGCTGTCAACGTCGAAAACGACGATTGCTTCGGGCGCATTTTCCACCAGCGCCCGATAACGCTCTTCATTTTCGCGCAACGCTTTTTCCGCCTCTTTGCGGCCGCTAACATCTCGCAGGCTGATAACGAATACTTTCTCATCGTCCGCCATCAGGGAACTCGCGTTAATTTCAGCGCAAAACGTGTCGCCACCTTTTCTCGCGGCGTTCACTTCTCCACCACTGAAATCGGCGTGCGTGTCATCCAGGTCTGACATGAATGGTTCGACGTATTTGGCAAGCTCCACGCCCTGCGCGCCCGGCAGTATGTCGGAGATTGGAGAGCCGATCAGATCGTCTTTTGGAATGCCGAAATAGCGTGAGCAAACTTTGTTGCAGTTGCGAATCGTGCCATCTTCACTCACGGACATGAGCGCTTCGGTAACGCTGTCGAAAATAATTTCAATCGGGGTAGTGGTCTTTTTCGAACCTGGAGTCTTCAGCGCCTGGGAGGTTGTCAGCGATTGGGTAATCGTCGCCTCCATCCTGTCGTAATGCTGATCGACGAGCTTAAGCAAGGCGATGAAATCCAGCCGGTTTACTCCGGATTTCTCCGTGGCATCCTTGATTTGCTGTCTTAAGTCCTGATCCATCGTTACCCCGAACTTCTTGTCACTTTGTGCATGTGCGCTTGCGAAACTTGCGACCACCTTTCGCGCCGATATGGCGCTCCTTCGGCAGCTTGCGATCAACATTAGTTTTTATGGGCCAATTCGTCTGTGATTCAGCTCTCGTATTGAAAAATATCTTGGGAAAATTTTCCCGGAATGAGAATCTGTATTATGAAAAATCGTTCCGGGCGTGCTTCAGGAACCAAATCTGGCATGTGACGGCTAAACACAAGTGCGACAATCGGACCATTTTTGGGTCGATAGGGTGGAATTGGCGCTAATAGTGCGTGGGATTGCAGGAAACAGGTGAACTCGATCAAAACACCGAGAGCCGGACTGTCGTGGGAAGGATTCGAAGCACGACCAACTGTAGGAGCGGCTGTCTAAATTAGTGTGCCTGGTAACAACTTATAGGTGTGCACAAGAGCGAAGATGCCGCGAATAGTTGGGTTCCGTAGTAAATCCGGGACATTCGCGGCTAAAGCCGCTCCTACAGTTGGTCGTAATATTGAGCTTTGCGCCTGGACGCCGCTGCTCAGTTCTCTTTTGCCGGCATCGAGATGACGGTTTCGCCGTCCGGGCCTTCTACCAGCTCACCGTTAATCTCCGGCTTCACTGGCGCGTTGCCAACCTGGATAGGAATAGCCATCGATTTGATCATCGAGCCATCTGCTGTCTGAATTTCTGCCGACACGTTGACGTACAGACGACCCTCGCGCTGTGGAATAACGGCGAGTTGCTGTAGTGGCGCAGTTTTCTCTGCGTTGGCAGTCACTTGCAGACGCTCTACCTGCCCTGCCTGAAATACCAGCGCGCTGCTGTCGTTAATACTGTACTGCACAGTTACCGGATGATTTCCCGACGTTGAGCGAACTTCAACATTGATAGCGACCGGCTGGCCAACCACGGGATTGCCAAGTATTTCGTACTTCATCGAAATTGGTGCTGATGGCTTACCAGGCGAAGCAGAGCTTGCTGCAGGGGCGACAACGGCTGGCTTGCTGGCGGTAGTAGCGGCCACTGGTGTCGCTGCCTCGCTCTCGACCGTCACGTTCGTCGCGGTCTTGCTGTCCTCGTTACAGGCGCCCAGACCCAGTACCAGCGTCAACGCGGCAAGAGAAAAAAACTGTTTCTGTTTCGTGAGGTTCATTTGCTTATCCAAAATCAATAGTCACTGGTTTGTCAGGCAGGCGTAACGGTTATATCAAAACACACTCTTTCGGGGAACGCGTTAGGTACCTCCGTCGTCTCTTCATCTTCGAAACGAAATTCATTGAAGTCCAGTACATAGTCACCGATCGCAAGATTGTTCGGCGTTGTGAATATTTCCTGGTTCGCTGCGCCGCTTAAGCCCTGCGCGTCACTACCAACGATGCGATTTTGTATCTGTCCGTTAAGGTATATCAGGACATCCGGATCACTTTGGTCACGATCATCAGCGGGATCGTCAGGATTGGGCATTGCCGTAGTCGTGATGATTTCAAACGTATAGCGACTGCTCACGCCGATGTTCATACGCAGGAACCTGTGCTCAGACAACTTGTTGCCATCCCTGACACTGTCGAACTGGCTGTTACTGCAGATGTTAATCGTGGAACCATCCGCAACTACCGTTGCATAGACCGGCAATACATCCGCAGGTGCGCCCGGGCCATCATTCGCCTCGGTCGATCCATAAATATCGATTCCGGCCGGGTTGATATCGTGATCAGCCAGTAATGCGTCGATAAACGCGTCCTGACCGGAAACCTGCTTCAGTTCGGTGGCAAAAGAAAAGATACTGGTGAAAGCTGCCGTCACCGAGTGTGGCCCGGTCATGACATCGTATATCAGACCAACACCGGTGCGTGCAGTATCTGCACCTTCGTTATCGGTATCCCACAGATCGTACACCAGCTTCAGGACCGACATCTCGTTGTACCAGCCCTCGGTTCCCGTGTTGCCGCTCTCGATATCGATTCTAAAGCCGCGCAAGGTATTGCCAGCCCAGAACGTGTCGCAATAGGTCGGATTGTCCAGTGCTATGCCCGACAATGCAGTCGCCCAGCCCTCGCCGAACGCTACCCGCATGTCGAGTTGATCACCGATACCATGTGCACCACCAATGCTGTCAGAGCGCGAAAAATTGTCTTCGAAATAATGGCCCCATTCGTGAACGATTACATGATCGTCAAATTCCTCGATATCGTCACCTTCCTTGCCGAGCAGGAACAAATTGTCGGCACTATAAAAAGAGGTGCCAATTTCTCCACTGGCAATGTTTTCATCGAAGGTGCCTGATCCACTGATTGCAACGTTTTCGGGGCTCCAGAAAGCATCCAGGGGATCGAAGCTGGCGGTCGGGTCTTCCGTCGCCACCAGGGTCATCGCGCTGTAAATAG
>QNFK01000196.1 GCA_003645495.1 Gammaproteobacteria bacterium | reverse complement strand
TTCATTCATTGCTGCTACAAGGCGGTCATTTTCAGCATCGCTGCCATCGCACCAGTGCACATTTTCAGGTTGCGTCAGGTGAGCGACGGCATCTACCCATTCCTGGAGGGCGGATAGCTTTGTAGTCATAATTTCTCTCTGGGTATTTTCGAATTGTTGGGACGGTGCAGGTTTGTCCGACCGCGTTCAGGGACGGGGATTATACATGCATGATCAGCTTATGCAGTACTGCCGGCTGGCAGTTATTGCAACGTTGGCAACACTGCCTGCCAGGCATTTACATAAGGTCCTGAAACCTGCACGCAAAAAAAAGCCGCCGGGCTCAATTGAGCCGGGCAGCCAGTCCAGGACCTGATAACTTCTTCAGGCCTGAGGGGGATCGGTATGCTTACGCAGCTGCCTTTTCAGCATCCTCTTCAACAGCATTTGCGGTGGCTTTTACTGTCTTAACAGCTTTTGCTTTGGCTTTTGCCGGCTTTTTCTTTGTTGCAGTTTTACGCGGTGTCTTTTTCGGTGCTTTGGCAACCGTCACGCCACGCAGCTCGGCAACTGTGTTTTTAACCAGACCACCGACTTCACTGCCGGCACCGGCAACGATCGTCAGTGCGGCCCGGGTGTCTTTCGCAAACTGCGATGCATTTGCCGGGATCAGGCGGATCTGCTTGCTAACGAGGTCACGCAGGTTTCGTGACTCAGCGGCAGCGCGCAAGCGCTCAGCAACTGCGTCAATCTGGTTCTCTACCATTTTCGCCTGTTGCTTCAATACCTTGTCGGCGGTTCGGTGGGTAACAGCCGTCAACTTGAGGCTGAGTTTGGAAATTGTTTTGACTGGCTTTTTGCCACGTACAACCCGGCCAGCTGCTTTATCGGTACGCTGACGTGCGCCCGAGAGCACAGCCTGGTAACGGCTGATGGCCTGGTCAAAGATACGGCTTATCGAATTTTCTATCTGCAGATTCATTAGAAATCTCCTTTGTGCAGTGCAGCATTGTTGCGGCGCACAATAATCGCTCGCCACTAAATTGTCAAGCAATTCGATACGCTTATTTGCTGCCTGTTTCCAGGGGTATCAAATGATCATAAAGCTAATTTAAATCAATCGGTTATGGATAGCACCATCACATGGAACTGCAGGCCGGAATGATAAATTCACAGAATGCAGGCGCACTTTCAGAGCATTGCGATAGGAATATCAGGACGAATCCTTCGCAGCGCAATGTCAGGCGATGTAGTTGATCCCAGGCACCGTGTATATATGGGAATAAAACACTACTAACGTCGGTGTGATTTGTAGCCTTGCATGGCTACGCAGAATTGCCGGATTGCAGATGCAATGGCCCGTTGCCGGATGTCTGCGTTTCCATACGCTCTGCGCAGGTTCATACGAATGCAATCAATGTAAGTCACTGTATAGTGCCGCTGTGCAAAATCTCACTGAATTTTTCGGGCCAGACAGCCCATTGCAGGCATTGCTGCCTGGCTTTCAGCCGCGTGCAGGTCAGTCCTGGATGGCGGAGTCGGTGGCGGAGACAATCGCCGCATACGGGCAGCTTGTTGTAGAGGCGGGCACGGGAACCGGCAAAACATTCGCCTATTTGTTGCCTGCCCTGATGAGCGGCCAGAAGACCATTATCTCGACCGGTACGAAGGCGTTACAGGACCAGCTTTATCACCGCGACCTGCCGCTGATCAGCAAGGCTGTTGGTCGACCGGTTACGACCGCGTTATTAAAAGGGCGCGCCAACTATCTTTGCCTGCAACGACTTGATTCGATCGCCGGCCAGTTGTCATCGTCGCAGTCCAACGACTTGTACGCAGTTCGCGAATGGCGACACCGCACTACCGCCGGCGATCGGGCTGAGCTTATCGAGGTAGCCGAAGACTCGACTATCTGGCCGTTGGTGACGTCGAACGCGGATAACTGCCTCGGGTCACAATGTCCGCTTTATCAACAATGCCATGTAGTCAAAGCAAGGCGCGCTGCACAGGACGCCGACCTGGTGGTCGTCAATCATCATTTGTTGCTCGCAGATCTCGCCATGAAAGAGGAAGGGTTTATAGAATTCCTTCCGGGTGCGGAAGCCATAATCCTCGATGAGGCACACCAGATTCCGGACCTGGCGGCACAATTTTTCGGCATTAGTCTTGGCAGTCGTGAACTCGAACGAATGACTGACGAGCTGCGTATCGTGACGATGCCATTGAGCCAGCCAGAAATTCAGCGCCGGCTCGACAGCGCACAAACAGCAATTCGCGTCTTGCGATCCAATGTGCCACGACAGGAGGGCCGTCATGAAATGTCTGCCGTCATGGCTGACATTCGTGAACCGCTCGATAACCTGGCATTCGCATTGCGCTCATTGCACGAGGGTGTCGCACCGCTGGCCGATGCGTCGATCGAAATCGACAAACTGCATGAGCAACTGTTAACTGCTATTGAAAAACTATCGCATCTTTCCAGTGAGGAAACCTGGGATGGATTGCGCTGGCTGGACGTAAAACCGCGTAGTGTGCGCCTCAACCTGACGCCACTTGATGTTGCCGATACTCTGCACGGATTATTCAATAATGGCCATCAGGCGTGGATATTCACTTCAGCAACACTGGCAATTGGTGATGACTTCAGTCACTTCACTGAACGCATGGGAATATCGTCGGCAAAGAGTCTGACTTTTCCAAGTCCGTACGCGCTGGATGAGCACGGCCTGATCTGGTTGCCACCACACCTGCCGCAACCGTCTGATCCGAGTCACACTGGCGAAATGCTCGAAAACGTCGTGCCATTACTGAAAATGACCAAAGGCGGAATGTTTTGTCTGTTCACCAGTCATCGGGCGCTCAATGCCGCACGCAAATGGTTCAAGACGCGGCGCAAGAGACTGGGCGGTCGACCGCTTCTTGTGCAGGGCGATGCACCACGCGATGATTTGTTGCGCCGCTTCAGGGAGCACGGCAACGCGGTGTTACTGGGCACAGGAAGTTTCTGGGAAGGCGTCGATGTTCGCGGTCCGGCACTGACTATCGTCGCAATCGACAAGCTGCCGTTCGCATCACCAGCCGATCCATTGATGATGGCGCGACTTGAATTCATCCGCCGGCAGGGCGGCAATGGTTTCGCAGAACATCAGCTGCCGCTGGCGGCGTTGTCGCTGAAACAGGGCGCAGGCAGATTGTTACGTGATCAAAACGATTTCGGCGTGGTCGTTTTGTGTGACCCAAGAATTCGCGGTAAGAGTTACGGTAGCCTTTTTCTCAAATGTCTTGAGCCGATGACCAGTACCGATTCCGTTGCGGACGTCAAAAAATTCCTGGCAACACATGAAGCCGCATTGTCGCCGAACGATAAAAAAAGGCGCAGCGGATGAAGCTGCTGGCAATAGATACCTCTTCAAATGCGTGTTCCGTGGCGGTGCAGGTTGAGAGCGACATCATCGCAAAGCATGTGGTTGAACCGCGTGCTCACACTAAGATTCTGTTGCCGATGATCACTGCGGTGCTCAATGAGGCAAATGTAACAGTGGCCGAGCTGGATGCAGTGGTTTTGGGTAACGGGCCGGGTTCGTTTATTGGTATGCGTATCGGTGCATCGGTAGCCCAGGGGTTGGCCTACGGCGCCGGGATCAATATTGTTCCCATATCTTCACTGGCAGCTGTAGCGGCTGAAGCCATCGCCGTGCACGCTGCTGATAAAGTCGTGGTCGCACAGGATGCGCGTATGCACGAGATCTACCTGGGTCGTTATCAGGCGGGCACCGATGGACTACCGATTGCCGAAGTTGGCGAGCAGATTTGCAAGGTTGGGGAGATTGCAGACCTCGGATCTGATTATGTCGCTGCAGGTGCCGGTTGGCGAAAATACCCGCAGCTGGCGGAAATGAACGAACAACGGATTAGTGTCCTGTCTGATTTTGATCATCCGCGCGCTGAATATCTTTTGCCACTTGGAGTAAAGGCATACCAGAACGGGCAGATCGTTGCTCCCGAAGCGCTGGTGCCAGCCTATTTGCGAATGAAAGTGGCTGAGGTGCCAACGAGCGCTAATTTGATACAGTGATGCACGCTAATACTCACAGTAACTCAAGAAATGTCGTGTGCTGGAAACAGCGAATTGGTACGCTGCGGCCGGTCGAACCAGCGGCACAGCGATCTGGCCAAATGGGTATTTCGCGGAACGGCGTTTTTACTCCGGTAATTGAAGATAATTGAAGTGTGTTGGACCCGGAAAATTTTGCAATCACTGACTAAACTCATTTTTCTTTGCCTGATTCTGTTTGGCAACCTGCTGCAAGCGCAGGATGTTGCAGAGCAGGAGCCTGTCGAACCGGCAGAGTCAGAACAGCTATCCAAAATCAATATGTGGAAGGACACGCTGGTGTGGCTGGGAGATTTCAGGCTGCGCTTTGACGGCATCGATGAGCAGGGTGCAATCGATCGAAATCGCTTTCGTTTTCGCGGCCGTTTTGGTTTCGCATCACAGATTACCGATAATACTCAGCTTACTGTGCGAATCGCCACCAGCGATGGCAATCCTGTGTCTACAAACCTCACATTTGGCGATGGATTTTCTACCAAGGATATCGCGATTGACCGGGCTTTCCTGAGGTGGAACGTCCAGGGTGAACTGGATGTCACATTTGGCAAGATGAGCAATCCCTGGTTCAGGGCTGGCGGCAACTCGCTCATGTGGGATGGTGACTTGAATCCTGAGGGTATTGTGGCGGATTGGCAATCTGGTCCGTTCTTCGGAAATATTGGCACATTCGCTGTTGCGGAAAGATCAGCAGGCGATGATTCCTGGCTGCACGCGGCCCAGGCGGGTA
>QNFK01000195.1 GCA_003645495.1 Gammaproteobacteria bacterium | reverse complement strand
GTTTCTCTTTCACGCCGTCAAGCGCCGGTATCCAGGAATCGACCAGGTTTGCCGCATACATCGGCCTGAAGAAACGCTCTGTTCCGCAGAACAGACACGTACTATGATCACCCCAGGGCACGCCCTCCCCGGTACGAAAAGCTTCGGTTACTTTGGGCTCATCGGTGTACCCGGAAACCACAGCCTGGAAGAAGCCTTGCATGCAATGTGGGTTTCCCTCCGCCGCGAAAATAATCGCTTGCTCTGGTGTCATGGAAAACTCTTGCGTCGCGGGATCATACTCAATGTATCCACCAGCCGCGTTTGCTGACAACCATTCACGCACATAGCGCTCTTTCATGCCCACACTCTCGGCCAGTTCCGTGCTGGTCGCCGGACAGATCTCGGCGAGGGCGCTATACAGGTCAAGCTGGTCCCCCATGTAGGCCAAAAGAAGGCCCATGGAACCGGCTACGTCAGTGATTACTTTTCCTTGCAATTCTTCGAGTTTGCCCTCGTCAACGTCTTCTATACGTACCGCCATTGATCTACCCTCTGGTGTGGTATTCGTTGTGGTAGCCCGGTTACCTTCGGTCCTTGGGCTAGTCGTCCCTGGTAACTTAAAGGATGTGAGGGCCCGTGGCATTCTGCGCCCGCTTTTTTTTCGCGCTTGATTTTGATTAAACAGATAACCTAAAAAGCGTAGTTCAGATCGGACGGTTCTCTATAGGTAGATACCGCTACCCGGGCGGAAATGAATCGCAGAGGATACGCCTCAAAAACGGCGAAGTCAGACCATGACAATTCGATGAAAGGGGCCGATTAAAATCCAGTTTTGTTAGTTGGATTCGAACCCCTTACTCGCTGCTTGATGCAGAAATCTAGTTGAGTGTGACGTTATTCCACTCAACACCATTTGCCACAGCGTACTTTTTCAGCTCGGCTATATAAGCGTCCTTCTCGCTGTCTGGCAACCAGATGGCGTTGAATGCATTTAGTACGAGACGTGTCATGTCCGCCTTTGTATAGTCGCTTGCCTCCTGGAAAAGGATAAGCATGTTGGTCAAATAGCCAGTCTCAAATTCTTCCGGATCATCTGAATTTAATGAAACGCAGATACCCGCACTATCCAGTTTACGTATCCGGTCGACGTCTTGTGGCGCAGGATCGGTGCTGCGTTTGACCGGGCTGCCAGTGAGACACATGCTGCGCCGGGCGAGTTCAACGACTAACTCAGGATCATCAATCGCGTTCAGACCATGATCAATGCGATCAATATCGATTATCTCAAGCGACTGCCATATGTGCTTAACCGAATCGCGCACGTCGACATCATGGTGGCCGGTCAGGAAATAGCCCTCCTCCCTGGCTCGTGCATAAACATCTTCGTATTTAACCGGCGGGTTCCCATATTCCGGGCCCGAATCCATTCCAAGGCCGATTATTTTCTCACGGACCGAATATGCCTGATCAAGCATCTCGAATGCGCTTTCGACGCTGCGCTCGCGATTTATGCACATAATCAGATTTACAGTGACACCAAATTTCGCTTCGGCATCCCGGCGCCCCGCATCGATTCCCCCGAACATGTCGTTGAATGCAATTCCGCGGGAAGTATGAGCCTGGGGGTCGAAAAACACATCCGCATAAACGACATTGTTTTCGTGGAGTTTTTCAATCAGGCTGTACGTCGCATCATAAAAGTCCTGCCGGGTCTGCATGACGTTTTGTGACTTGAAGTGATGCTCAAGAAACCCCATCAGCCCTGGCGGGCGATTCGCTAATGCCTGTTCGACCTCTGCAATCGTGGTGAAATAGTCGATGCCGTTCCGATTTGTAATCTCGACGATAGTCTCTGCACTAAGCGTGCCTTCAAGATGCAAATGCAGTTCTGCTTTAGGCATGCCTGCAAGGAATGCCCGCATGTCGTCAGTCGTATCGACAGTTTCGTCATTTTTGGCGGAACATGCTGAAACGGTCAGGCTAATTGCAGCTATGGCTGTTAACAAAAACGATTTCGAATAGCGCACGGTGGATCTCACTTCATTTAAGTCCTGTGGATTATTCAGTAATTGATCAGTTCGCACAATAATCCAGGTATGCGGTATGCGCTACAGTTTTTACCCGGGTGGACGGCATCTGCTATTGCTACTTCGACATGCATTTGCAGAGCATATAATGGCGGATCAGGACTAAATCTAATTCTTTCATGGAGACGAAAAATGGTTCGACATATTTTCTACCTGGCACTCCTCGCCACGCTGGTTCTGTCCGATTCTGCCGCTGCCCAACAACCGCGCCAGGCACGTCCCGGAAGCGACGGTGTTCACACGGATCCTGAGTTACGCCGTCCAATCCCGATGCATCATTCAGTGTGGATCGAGGATCTCACCTGGATGGAGGTGCGCGACAAAATCCACGCTGGAATGACAACAGCAATCATTCCGACAGGCGGGATTGAGCAGAATGGTCCGTTCCTTACGACCGACAAGCACAACGTCATACTGCAAGCGACTGGCGAGGCTATCGCGAAGAAACTGGGTAATGCTCTGATTGTGCCTATTGTGGCTTACGTGCCTGAAGGACCAGTCAACGAAATCGAATATCCGGGAACACTCAGCGTTTCGGTCGACACTTTCAAACGGCTCCTTGCGGATATATCGGAAAGCCTGCGATCGCAGGGATTCCGTAATATCATTCTCATCGGAGACAGCGGCGGCAATCAACAAGCGATGGCAGATCTCGCAACAGAGCTCTCTGAGCAGTGGCACGGTAGCGAAACGCAAATTCACCACATACCGGAATATTACAACTGGCCGGACCGCCAGCAATGGCTACGCGACCGGGGGATCAAGGAAGAGATCCAGCCAGGCTGGGAGGGTCTGCACGATGAGTACAGTGCCACCTCGATTATCATGAATATAGATCCGGAGAAGGTCCGGATGGAGCAACGACTGGAAGAGGATTTGTTCACCATTCATGGCGTGAACCTGGCCCCGGCAGACGAGACCATTGCTATCGGAAAGGAGTTAATTGACTGGATCGCGACAGTGACTGTGAATGCGATCAATGAGTCTGTCGATTAGACTTCGGCCACAGAGACCAGCGGGTTGCTACATCGTGTGGGTAGGTTTATCTCCGCCTAACGCACCTGCCAGGTAGTTTTCTATCTTCTTTTGCGTGTTGCCCTGGTCCTGGTCGCTGAACTGCACACCTATTCCGTTGGTGCGCTTGCCTTGTGCACCTTTTGGCGTCATCCAGATAACCGTACCGGCGACCGGGATCTTCTCGTCTTCGCCCATCAGGTTCAACAACATGAAAACCTCGTCACCAAGGCGATAGGAACTGCTGGTCGGAATAAACAGACCGCCATTGATGATATAGGGCATGTACGCCAGATAGAGCGCGCTCTTGTCCTTGATAGTCAGCGTTAACAGTCCTGGTTTGCTCATTCTTCACCCTGTTCCCATGATTGGCTGCAAACCGGTTGCCTGACCAGGTTTGCGGCAGTTCAGTAAACCACCCGCCCAGTCGATCAAGAGGCTCTCCAGTGTCAGCAAAACGTTGTATGAGCCTGCTGGCTGACCGCGCAGCCGGTTTATTATGTCTAGATAGCAGAACAAATTTCGCCTGTCTATGCGCTGTAGCACAGAATCACTGACCTCGGCTGAAGTCGGTGCAGAAAGACCCGCTGAGGCCCTTAATATGCAGCTCTGAACCTGCCGGCCGAGCCAGTTGAGCACGAAATCCGGCTCATATTTTGACCACCGCGCCGCCACTTCCAGAGGTCCTGCCTGTCGTGCTGACAAAGCCACAAAGTCCCGCGCCATGATTTCAGTATCCTCCTGGCGCTCAGCAGCAATCAGGGCAGCGAGGGGCGCATTGCCTGCGCCACGCAATATGCCGGGCCAGCTGGTCGCAGGCTGCAACTGATGCAGCCATTGCAGGCCCTCGCTTTCGCCGGGAAGCGGGATTGACAGCTTCTGGCAGCGGCTGAAGATGGTTGCCGGGAGCCGGCCCGTCCTGTCAGCGATCAATATGAGCAAAGCGTTGCCGGAGGGCTCCTCAAGGGTCTTGAGCAGGCTGTTGGCCGCATTGGCTGTCATAGCATTGGCCGGATCGATAATAGCGACCTTGCCCTTGCCCTCGTAGCTGGTCAGGCTGAGATCGGCAACCAACGCCCGGATCTGCTCAATGCCTATGGTGTGTTTGTCTTCAGGGGGCGAAATCCAGCGCAAATCGGCGTGTTCCGGCCTGCCAGGCGGGAACTGTGCATGAGCCTGGGCGACATCGAGATCGAGAAATGTGGCAGCCATCCACGCGGCCGCGCAGCGCTTGCCACTACCGGGTGCGCCGAGAAGCATCACCGCATGCGGCAGCCGGTCTTGCGATTTGCTCGCAAGCCACGATGTCTCGAGGGAATGAAGCCAGGGTAAGTCCATTATTTATTAACTAGTTATAGCCCTTTATTAATCTGAATTATCACTAAACATTTGTTCCAGGACCGCGCCAATTGACACTTGCACCTCCTGCAACGGGCGAGCTGCATCGACAACACGATAGCGGCCCGGATTTGCTTCTGCGAGCGCCAGGTAACCGGCACGGACGCGTTCATAAAACGAGATCTGCTCGCTTTCCAGGCGATCCGTTTCGCCGCGCTGTTGAGCTCGCTGCATGCCAATCTCTGCGGGCGCATCGAGGAGCAGGGTCATATCCGGCTGCAAATCGTCCTGGACCCAGTCGGCCAGCAGATTAATGCGCTGCATATCGAGCCCGCGGCCCGCTCCCTGATAGGCACGGCTTGCATCGGTGAAGCGATCACAAATTACCCACTTACCCGCTT
>QNFK01000194.1 GCA_003645495.1 Gammaproteobacteria bacterium | reverse complement strand
CCTGCAATCACTGCATGGAGATCTGGGTTGAGTGCGACAGGAGGAGAGTCGCAAGAAAACCTGGGTCATTGAAACCGCCAACAAGAACCACCGTCATTGCGAGCCCGCAGGGCGCGGCAACCTTTTAACATTAGAGTATAGCCTCGATCGCGTACGGAGGTAACCTGTTGGAGGTTGCCGCGTCGCTTCGCTCCTCGCAATGACGTTGGTTCTTGTTGGCGGTTTCGTGGTGCCCGCAATCAGGCCTGTGCAGTTTCCTTGACGATCATCCCTTCAAGCTGCTCAAGGTGCGGTACCAGAGGATATTCGTTGATCATTTTCACCCGGCACAACACCGGTGCATCTTCCGGCCAGCCTTCCGTTGCATCCAGTTTTAGTACCTCACGATTGACTCTTACCAGTTGCGGAAAGCCCTGCGTGAGAATGCCAAAATGACCACTTTTAATTGCCCCGGTGCTGGAGAAAAAAACCACGATCCGGGTCCTGCCTGTAGGCGCTGGCGCCTCTTTGCCGATCGTTCCCTCGAAGGATACAACCGGCAGTTCGCGACCGCTCCAGTTAATCGTGCCCAACATCCACTTCTCGTGACCCGGTTGCTCCGCCGGCTGCGTGTAGCGCACAACCTCAGCCACGCAGGCGCGCGGCACAATCAGTCGATCGTCCGAGAGCGGCACGAGCAGGCTGTACAGTTCTTCTGTGTCGTCAGTCACGCCAGCGTAACTCCCCGCTCTTCGAGCAATCTGCGAATGGCTTCAAGCAGCTCTGTTTCCTGATATGGCTTACCGAGGTAATCATTAACACCAATTTCAATCGCGCGCGCGCGATGTTTATCGCCCGTTCGTGACGTGATCATAATTATTGGCACGTCCGACACCCGGTCATCGTTGCGTACATGTGTCGCAAACTCGTAACCGTCCATATTCGGCATCTCGATATCGAGCAGGATGATGTCCGGCTTCGCTTCCTGCAGGACACTGATCGCATCCAGCCCGTCCCTGGCAGTAATAACACGCAGGCCGTTTCGCTCGAGGAATTTTTCCATCACGCGACGCACAGTGATCGAGTCGTCGACAACCATTGCCAGCGGTCGCTCGTCCGCAGGTGCCGGTGCCGCACTCCTGAGCTCCGCAACCGGTGCCCCGGTGCGTACCAGCGCATTAATATCGAGGATCAAAACGATGCTGCCATCACCCAGAATTGTCGCGCCTGATATTCCCTGGATGCCTGATAACTGCGGGCCGACGGATTTGACCACGATTTCCTGGCTGGCCAGCATCTCATCGGTCAACAGGGCGGCCGAATGTTCACCGGCACGGACAAGGATCACAGGCACGAATGAATCGTCTTCCGGCAGCGTCGCTGACTGGCCACCCAGGTACATCCCCAGATGGCGAAAACGATAAACCTGCTCGCCATACTCGTAGCTTGGTTCACTCTGGCTAAGCATGTTTTCAAGCTCAGCCCGGGCAATACGCGCAACACCCTCTACGGTGGGCAGCGGCAAGGCATAAACTTCCTCGCCGGTTCTTACGATCAACGCCTGCGTAATTGCAAGAGTGAATGGCAGGCGAATCGTGAAATTAGTTCCCTGCCCGGTGACTGACGAAATCTGTAACGAACCGCCAAGCTGTTTAATTTCGTTGGCGACCACATCCATGCCAACACCGCGCCCGGCAGACTGTGTGACTTTGTCCGCCGTACTGAATCCGGGCGTCAGGATCAGTTGCATGATCTCATCGTCTGTAATCTTGCTATCCGGCTTCAGGAGTTCTTTTTCAAACGCCTTGCGTCGAATCGACTCAACGTCGAGGCCCGCACCATCGTCAGACACGTCAATGATCATCTCTGCACCTTCACGATGCAGGCGAACAGTTATGCGGCCGGTTGCCGGCTTGCCCGCAGCCTGACGAACTTCCGCTTTTTCGATACCGTGTACAACAGCGTTGCGCATCATGTGCTCGAAAGGCGGCAACATTTTGTCGAGAACCTGGCGATCAAGCTCCCCTGATGCGCCCTCGACGGCAAGCTCGGCTCGCTTGCCGGCCTCGGATGCCGCCTGCCTGACAAGGCGGGTTAATCGCGGCACATGCCGTTGGAAGGGCACCATGCGCGTACGCATGAGACCATCCTGAAGTTCAGCCGTTACGCGGGATTGCTGCACCAGCAAAGTCTCGGCATCAGACGTCAACGTTTGCAGCAGGTCTTTGAGGCTGTCCATATCGGCAGCAGATTCGGCCAGTGCTCGCGACAACTGTTGGATGTTGGAGTATCGATCAAGCTCGAGCGGGTCGAAATCCTGTGCGACCAGCGTGTCCTGGTGGCTGTGCATTATCTGCGCTTCGGTTTCCAGTTCCAGCTTTCTCAGTTGCTCACGCAGGCGCACAACCGTCTGTTCCATTTCATCGACATGAAATTCGATTGAATTGATCTGCTGGCTGAGTCGCGAATGATAAATGCTGATTTCGCCAGCCGCATTCAGGAGGTCCTCGAGAAGCTCTGCATCGATGCGGGCAAACTCCTGGCGTGCTTCGCCACCACGTTTTGCCGGTGCAGCACGTACTGCTGCAGTTGGCTGGTCGACTGGCTCTGCCGCAGGTGCTTTCTTCGTAACCTTTTTCTTCGCCGTGACTTTTTTCGGTGCTTGCTCTGGTTCGATTTTTTCTGGCGTCTTTTCTTCTATCTGCTCCTTACTTTTTTCCGCAACCGGCGGCAACGCTTCCAGCGACGAAAGCTCTGGTAATTCTGTCGGCGCATCCTCCACCGGAGCCGGTTTCGCGGCCCTGGCAATCTCGTCAAGTTCGTCATTGAGCGGCGTATCAACAATGACCATGCTGACAGTGTCTTCCGGCTCGATCGTAAATTCGACGGTTTCCGGCTTCTCAACTTCAGCTAATTCTTCGGCCGGTGCCTCAATGAATTGCGGCGCCTCTGTCGCGGACACATCACCGGCATTGATGCTTTGAATACGTTGTTCGAGCTCTGTCGCAGCTGACACACTCTTGCCGGCAATGACGGTATCGCGCATACGGTGCAGCTCATCGATGCTCTGCTGCAGAATATCGTGAATCTGCGGATTCGCAGCGATCCTGCCATCATCGATATTGATGATCAGCGCTTCAAGTTCGTGACTGAGGTTACCCATTGGTGCAATGCCGGCCATTCGCGCACCGCCTTTGAGCGTATGCAAATGACGTTTGAGCTCCTCAACCTGTTCACGGGAATCGGTCTCTGTTTTCCAGCTGGACAAGGCCCGATCTGCTGCCTCCAGTAGTTCGGCAGCCTCCTCAGAGAAAATCGCGGCAATTTCTGCATCAAAAGCCACTGCCTCCGGTGCCTCACTCGGTTCCTCGGGAGCGGCCAGCACCTCGATTTCGACAGATTCGTCGTCCGCCGTTGTCGGTTCAACCGCGTTGGTCAGATTGGTCAGATGCTCAATGAGAACAGCGAAATCGGTACGACTCCTGTCAACCTTGTTGATATCGCCAACAATGGTCTCCAGCGCTTTTGCAGCAGCGCGCAATGCGCCCACCCCGGATTTCTGGAAACCGATCTTGTAGTCGTAAACTCTGCGTACAAACCGGTTCAACGCACCGGCGACCGCAACGCCACGTTCGACATTGGCCATATTGGCGCTGCCGTGCAAGGTATGACACGCGCGATACAGTTTGTCTGTCACATGAAACGGCGCGTGATGACCATCGCATGCGTCAAGGTAATCGTTGATAACTTTCAGATGACCTGCCGTTTCCTTGGCAAATATATCCAGCAGTACCGGATCCATTTCCAGCGCGGCAGATTCCTCCGTCGTCTCTGTCGTCGCGGTCGCTGCGATCGTCAGGACAGCCGCGTTCGGGTCGCCATCGGCAAACGCAGTGGCTCTTGCCATTAGCAGGCTGATATCAGCTGTCGGCTCAGTCCCGACTTCGAGCTGCTCGACGAGTTCCGGCACAGCGTCCGCAGCAAGCAGGATGAACTGGACCATTGGTGGAGTACGTACCAGTGTGCGATTTATCAGGCGATTGAGGAGGCTTTCAATGCTCCACGCATATTCACCAATACGTTCAGCGCCGACCATCCGGCCACTGCCTTTCAGGGTATGGAACGAACGCCGTACTGTAATTAACGTTTCCATGTCATCAGGAGCGTCGGCCCACTGCGGCAGGTTCCGTTTGATCGTCGCGATTTCTTCCTTCGCTTCCTCTATAAATAATTCCAGAAGCTCCGGATCGAGATGCTCTGCATCTTGCGCGACCACCGGCGCAGGAGCTGCGACAGGTGACTCCGCAACCACTGCTTCTTCACGCTCCGCGGCAGCAATGGCGTCTAGATCGGGGCGCTCCATTCTTGCTGTTTGCACCACTGGCGCCGGATCGGATTTGTCTGCTTCAAGGCGTTGCTCGAGATCTCTCAACACAGCAAGACAGGCCTCTGCATTGTCGAGCATGTACCAAGGCTCACTACGTCCGGCCTTAACCGTCTCCATGTAGTACTCGATACTTACTATGGCATCGGCAAGCCGATCGGTTTCCTTTTGCGTCAGCCTGCCCGGGCCACCACCACGCCATGTCAGCGAAATAAGATTGACAATACGCTCGACCACCTCCATCGCGCGCGTCTTGTTGAGCATCAACAAGCCTGCCTTGATGCCGCCTATGAGCGCGGGGATGCTGTCCAGCCCCTGTGAACTGCCAGCAGATGCCATGCTCTGGCTGAAGGTTTCTTTGATACGGGCGAGATTGATAATGCTCTCGCGCATGACCGCTTCAGCGACGCCCTGATAATCGGCGTCTTCTTCCGCTGGCAATTCGGGTTCGTCGGTGGCTTCT
>QNFK01000193.1 GCA_003645495.1 Gammaproteobacteria bacterium | reverse complement strand
CTGATTTTCGTTGGACCCTATCCTTTGGCGATGGTCGGTTCACCTGATCCGGGGTTGAGCAATACATTGCCACCGCAGATCACATTGCTGGCACTGGGCGTATTTCAATTCGGCTTGCTGCTGTCTCTGCAAACGCCGATGCGACGCGCATTGGAGAACCTGAAATTGTGGACGGCAACCGTGTTGATCAACAGCATGATAATGACGATTTACCTGTGGCATATCACAGTGATGGTCATATTGATTGCGCTGCTCTATCTTGCCGGCGGCATTGGGCTGGGGATTGAACCTGGCAGTACCGACTGGTGGTGGTCGCGCCCGGTCTGGATTGCCGTCCTGTTGCTACTTCTCTTGCCGGTTGCCTTGCTTATCTCGCCATTGGAGCGACGCTCACGCGGTACCGGGTCATCCATACCGTCTTCGTTTCGACAGGTGGTGGGCGCAATGATGTTCTGTCTCGGCGTTGCGCTGCTGTCTTTGTTTGGTTTCGGAGGCGGACCGCTACCGGGACTGGATATCGCTTCTTTCGTCCTGGTGCTGGCTGGTGCCGGAGTAAGCGGCGTCTTGCCAGGTATTCGCTAAACTTATGTGCGGTCATTTCAACGCATTGTTTTCTGCGAGGTTGACCAGTAATCTATGCCGACAACAACCTTTGGGCCAGCCTGAGTTATTCAAAACTCTCTATAAAATCAATGCATTATATTTCCCGTGACATTTCGGGCTATTGCCTGGCGCTGTGTGTGCTTCTTGCATCGGGCGCATCTGCGGACGATTTCCGCAAGGGGATAGATGCCTTCAACAATGAAGACTACGTAACGGCGCTGGCCGAATGGCAGCCACTCGCCGAGCGTGGCGATCTCAACGCGATGTACAACGTCGGCCTGATCTACGACGAGGGACTGGGGGTCGAGGTCGACAAGGAGAAGGCGCTGGAATGGTACCTGCCGCCAGCCGAGGAGGGCGATGTTGCCGCCCAGTTTAGTGTCGCGACGATTTACGATTTCGGCTATGGCGTAGCCGAGGATAATCAAAAAGCGATCTATTGGTACACCGCAGCGGCACAACAGGCGGATGAACAGGCGCAGTTTAATCTTGGCGTCATGTATGCATCCGGCGAGGGTGTTGACGTCGATGCTGAAGCAGCCATCAATTGGTACGAGCTGAGTGCCGATCAGGGTCACATCCCCGCGCAATACAATCTTGCCTATATTTACGATATCGGCGAGCTCGTACCCGAGGATAACCAACTTGCGAAGCGCTGGTACCTGAAAGCGGCAGATCAGGGCGATATGGATGCGCAGTACGCGCTCGCCCTGATGTATGACGAGGGCGATGGCTTCGCAGAAGATGATGTGGCGGCGGTCAAATGGTACGAACTCGCGGCCGAACAAGGGGATGTTCGGGCGCAATTCAACCTGGCAATAATGTACGACGTCGGTGAAGGCATGCCGGAGAACGATGAACTGGCCATCAAATGGTACACCGCAGCCGCAGAGCAGGGTCATACGAATGCCCAATTAAACCTCGGTCTGATGTATGAAGGCGGTGAGGGCACGGAAGTCGATCCGGTGCTGGCCATGTCCTGGTATCGCAAGGCGGCGGACCAGGGACTCACGGAAGCTCAATATGCCGTGGCACTGATGTTTGATGAAGGCGTTGGCATGGCCGAGGACAATGTTGCGGCAATCGCGTGGTATACACGTGCAGCAGAGCAGGGAGACGCGCAAGCGCAGAACAACCTTGGTGCGATGTATGATTCCGGTGAAGGCATTCCTGAAGACAATGACGCAGCGTTCAAGTGGTATACACTTTCGGCGAATCAGGGTAATGCTACGGCACAGAATAACCTCGGCACGATGTACTACGCTGGCGAGGGTACGGACACGGATAAACCGGAAGCGTATAAATGGTTCTATATCGCTGGCGAACTGGGTAACGACGATGCCCGTGACAATAGCCTGGTAGTTAAGAAAAACCTGCGTCGATCCGAACTAAAAAAAGCAAAAAAGCTGGCTGTTCAATGGCTCGAAGAATTTGAAAACGGAACGTCCACCCTTTAATCTCCTCCCACTGACCCAAGATAAGAGCTTATGAAAGGCATACTCCTACGTACACTTATTACATTGCTTGGCCTGTTCCTGGCATCAGGCCTGATTCCTGGCGTTAACATCAACGGCACCAGCGGCTTCATATTTGCGGCAATAATGCTCGGACTGGTGAATGCGTTTATCAGGCCAATTGCATTATTGCTGACTTTGCCTATTACAATAGTAACGCTGGGCCTGTTCATGGTGGTCGTTAATGCCGCAATGTTTGGTTTCGCCGCCTGGATGGTAGATGGATTTTATGTCTCAGGGTTCTGGCCGGCAGTTTTTGGCTCAATCGTTGTGAGCATTACCGCAACCATTGCATCCTGGTACATCGGTCCGGATGGTCGTTTTGAGGTGTATGTAATTCGGCAAGATTAGCTGTCTTGATGGACATCTCTTTGCATCGGTGTGGTTTATTTAGCCTGGCTTGGATCGCGGCAGGATGCCGCTCCTGCAACAGGGGTACACGTTAGCGCGAGCCTGTGAGTCTCTGCATATTCGTGTTTGCATGCTCTTTGCATCATTTTTCGGGAGACGACATTGGCGATCCAGACACAAACAGTTGAGTACAAAGACGGCGATGTCGTGCTTGAGGGCTACTTCGCGTGGGATGACACAAATAGTGACCGGAGACCCGGTGTGCTGATAGCACACGCGTGGGCAGGCCGAAGCGAATTCGAGGAGGGCAAAGCTGAAAGTCTCGCCGAGCTCGGTTATGCCGGTTTTGCACTCGATTTGTATGGCAAGGGAATGAGAGGGAGTAACGCAGAGGAAAATACTGCATTAATGCAGCCGCTCCTTGACGAGCGGATGACTTTGCAGAGACGAATGACGCTCGCGCTCGAGCAAATCAGAAAGCAGGAGATGGTTGACGCCTCAAGAGTTGCAGCTATGGGCTTTTGTTTTGGCGGGCTTTCGGTCCTTGACCTTGCAAGAACTGGTGCTGACTTGTCAGGTGTCGCAAGTTTTCATGGCCTTTTCAATGCACCGGGGAACACTGCGAACAATCGAATTATTGCCAGCGTTCTGGTAATGCATGGCTGGGATGACCCGATGGCCAAACCAGACCAGGTTCTGACACTGGCGGATGAGTTGACCGCTATGGGGGCGGACTGGCAGATTCATGGCTATGGCAATACCATGCATGCGTTCACAAACCCTGCTGCAAATGATCCTGGATTTGGTACTGTCTATAACGAACGGGCGGACCGGCGTTCATGGCAGAGCCTGCAACTTTTTCTTGCCGAAATATTCTAATTAATTCCTGCTAAAAACAAACATGCAGCGAAACCGCTGCATTCAAAGAGGTTAACAGTGAAAAAAGTAACCCTGTGGTCATGTATGGCCTGTCTCGCATTATTTCATCTATCCGCATGTAGCCGTAGCGACACGCCTGCTGAACCTGCATCGGAGGCCGCGACATCTTCGGCTCCGGAGGCAAGTAACCTTGCGGCTGAAGAAGCAACTCAGGAAATTACCGCGGACTTCATGCGAGATATCATCGTTGAAATCTCTGATGATAAATATGAAGGGCGTGGACCGGGATCAAGTGGAGACGTCGCAGCAAGAAAATACCTGGCCGGGGAACTTGAGAAGCTGGGACTCAAACCTGCCGCCGCCGATGGTTCCTGGGAGCAGCCCTTCGATCTCATCGGCGTGACTGCGGAGCAGCCGGATGAATGGGTTTTCAGCAAGGGCGAGGATTCGTTGACGCTCAGTCAGTGGGACGACTTTATCGTTTCCAGTGGTGTGCAGGCGGAACGAGCTGCGGTTGAGAACGCTGAAATCGTATTTGTAGGTTATGCCATGCAAGCACCCGAATATGATTGGGATGACTTCAAGGATCACGATCTGACCGGCAAGATGCTACTGATTTTGAATAATGATCCCGACTGGGATCCGGATCTTTTCGCCGGTGAAAAACGTTTGTGGTATGGGCGCTGGGATTACAAATACCAGAGCGCCGCGAGGCAAGGTGCTGTTGGCGCAATTATCATTCATACCCAGCCATCGGCTGGTTATCCATTCCAGGTCGTACAAACGTCATGGACGGGAGAACAATTCGAACTACCGGCGGGTGATGAACCAAGAAACAAGGTCGCAGCCTGGGTGACCGAAGACGCGGCGCGGCAGCTGGTTGGCATGGCGGGACTCGATCTCGATGCACTAAGAGAAGCAGCGGACAATCGTGACTTCGAGCCGGTGCCGCTTGGAATAACAACATCAATTGGCATGGATGTGACAATCAATAAGGTGACCTCTGCAAACGTGTTGGCGTTGATTCCGGGCAGTGATCCTGAGTTAAGCGATGAAGTCGTAATTTACACGGCACATCATGATCATCTCGGTATTGGTACACCGAATGAGGCGGGTGATGCCATATACAATGGCGCCTTTGATAATGCGTCCGGCGTGGCGCAGGTCATGGCGATGGCTAAAGCTCTCATGGCTTTACCGGTGGCACCGCGACGCTCAATCCTGGTCGCCTTGGTTGGTGCGGAGGAACAAGGGCTGCTCGGTTCGAAGTATTACGCTGAGAACCCGACGTATCGACCAGGAAAAATCGCGGCGAATCTGAATTACGATGGCGGCAACATCTGGGGCCACACGCATGATGTCACGTTCGTCGGACTCGGCAAGTCTTCAGTGGACGATATTGTGACCGCCATCGCTGCCGAACAGGGCAGGGTGGTCAAGCCTGA
Organism: Gammaproteobacteria bacterium; assembly: GCA_003645495.1. Classification (GTDB taxonomy): domain Bacteria; phylum Pseudomonadota; class Gammaproteobacteria; order Steroidobacterales; family Woeseiaceae; genus SZUA-117. Next base: position 50 of record QNFK01000193.1, on the reverse strand, counting down.
CCAGTTTGCGGATCGCGGGTATTTCTATCGCTCGGACCAGTTCAGTTTCG
>QNFK01000192.1 GCA_003645495.1 Gammaproteobacteria bacterium | reverse complement strand
TTCAGCCTGGTTCATATCGCCGAGTGGAAAAGTCGTTGGTTCATACCAGTCGTATCGTTGCGCGCCCGCATGGAACTGCAGTATCGGGCCCTGTCCCCCGGACTGAAAACGCACTTTGTGTGTCGCGCCATCAAGCAGGCCGAAAAATGCCGTGACAAACCGATCGTCAGGCAAGTCATCAACCATCTGGTTATTGATTTGCGTAAAGGCATCGTCGAGGTTGGCACCGAGTCGCAGCGCAACGCGCAGCATCGCTCGTACTTGCGTAGCACTCAGAGCGGGACCAATTCCATGTCCTGTTGCATCGCCCATCAACAAAAACAGTTGTTCTTCATTGAGTGGCACGAAGTCGTAAAGATCACCGCCGGTCTGATCCGTCGGTGTGAACGTACCACCGATGTCGTAGCCGGCAACTGTCGGCATACTTTTCGGCAGCGTCCCCATTTGCACATCACGGGCGACCGTAATCTCGCGATCAAGCTTTTCAGTGGCGATCATGGCTTCCGTTATCTCGACACGGTGCAGAACCACCGCCGCCTGGGCGGCAAGAGCTGTCGCCACATATTCATCCTGATCGTCAAAGGTGCCGCCTCGCTTGTTGAGAATCTGTAACACACCAATCAGGGTGTCTTCATAGCCGATCAGGGGCAGCGTCAACATGCAGCGCGACCTGAATCCGGTTTGCTTGTCAATCGCGCGATTGAAGCGCTCGTCTGCGTAGCAATCCGGCACATTAATCAGGATGCGCTTCTGCGCGCACTCTCCAACGATGCCCTTATCGGCAGGGATGCGTACTGTGCCGAGCTTCGTGGCGACCTTTACGACGAGCTCGTCAGCTTCCTCGTCGTAAAGAAATACTGTGCCACGCTCAGCATCGAGGATACTGCGGGCGGCATTGACCACCTCACTCAGCATTGTGTCGAGATCGAATGGTGCCGCGAGCTTACGGGTAACCTCGAGTATCTGGTTCAGCGCGTGCGTTTCGAGTTGTGACCGGTCGTCTGGCATACCGTTGCCCCGTGTCAGGCAATCATTCCTTTGGTTGACTGAGTCATGGGAATCCTGACGTAACTTATTTCTATATTGGATATTCTGGCGACCATACGTTCGGCATTCTCATCGACGTCAAAAGTTGAACGGTCCAAAGCCCGATCTGTCACAAGCGTCTCACCTTTTTTTGCAAGATCTTCGCCCAGTTTTGATGCGGTATTGACTGGATCGCCAAAAAATTCGTTGTCTCCGATCAGGAGTAAATCGCCGTAGTCGATGCCTACCGACAAATAGATATGTTCCTCGACCTCGTGATCCTGATTAATGCGGAACAACTCCTTATTGAGGTCACAGCTACTGCGAATCGCATCACTTACATCCGGAAAATACGCGTAGCAATTATCCGCATCGCATTTCAGTAACGTTCCGTTATTTGCAGAAATTATCGGCGCAACAATTTCGCGGGCGCGATAAATCATTTTCAGGAAGTGACAGATACCAAGTGATCGGGACGTGCTGGAGAAATTGGCCATGTCCGAAATAAACGTCGCACCATTCGTGCCGAAGCGCTCCCAGACTGTTTTTTTGATTTCGCCCTGCGTCTCGGCATCCGGGCTCGCTGACAACGTCGCAATGAGTTCAACGAACTCATCATGTGCGACTGATGACGAATTTTCAGCTCGCTCGTCGTTACCTGCCATTGTTGCTCCCCGCTGTGCCAGGATTCTGTTCATTCCGGCTGCAACGCAGTATAGCTCGCCTGTTCAGGTTTATCAGGCGGGTCGGCCACCTATAGCCGCCGCGACTCCCACAGCGATTAACGCCCAGCCCACCACCGCGGCCGATCCCAGGGTCAATACCAGTGTCCCGGACAACGCTGCAGTCGCGCCTAGCGCGAGCAAATATCTTTGTTTCTGCTGGTCACGTAATTGTTCGCGAATCTGCTTGAGGTCTGGTGAGCGAAGGTTTAGTTGCAGGTCGCCCTGCGTAATTTGTTCTGACAGGTACTTGATCACGCCGGGTAGTTCTCGCATGGCATCGCGTAGTTGTGGCAGGTCCTCGCGCAGGCTATTCATGAAGGCCCGCCCCCCGACTTGCTCATCCATCCACTGGCGCAGAATAGGATGAGCAGTTTTCCAGAGATCCAGCTCGGGATACAGTTGTCGGCCAAGTCCCTCAATATTGAACAACGTTTTCTGCAGGAGCATTAGCTGTGGCTGGATCTCCATATTAAAGCGACGCGCAGTCGCAAACAGGCCAATCATTACCTGCGCGAACGATATCTGCGACAACGGTTTGTTGAAAATAGGCTCGCATACGGTACGCACAGCAGATTCCAACTCGTCGATACGCGTTTCCGGTGGTACCCAGCCGGAGTCAAGGTGCAGTTTTGCGATCTTGTGGTAGTCACGATCGAAAAAGGCCAGGAAATTGCCGGCGAGGTATTTTTGATCGCTCGGGCTTAATGTTCCGACAATGCCAAAATCGACGGCGACATATTTTGGGTTCTCCGGATCTTCAATCTGTACAAAAATATTTCCCGGATGCATATCCGCATGAAAAAAATTGTGTCGAAAAACCTGCGTGAAAAAGATCTCAACGCCGTTTTCCGCGAGTTTCTGAATATTTGTTCCGGCAGCGAGCAGGGTTTGCATGTCACTTATCGGGGTCCCGTAAATTCTTTCCTGGACGAGCACCTCCGGGCGACAGAAATCCCAGTAAACCTCCGGAACATATAAAAGATCGGAGCCTGCAAAATTGCGCTTCAGTTGTGCGGTATTCGCACCTTCACGCATCAGGTCGAGTTCGTCGAATATTGTCTTTTCGTATTCGGCAACGAGCTCAAGTGGCCGCAGTCGCTTGCCATGCTCCCAGTATTTGTCCGCGAGACCGGCCAGTGCATACATAACATCCAGGTCGCGTTCAATAAGTTCGCGAACACCCGGTCGTAGCAGTTTGACTATAACTTCCGTGCCGTCTGGCAATGCGGCGGTGTGTACCTGGGCAATGGATGCCGCGGCAAACGGCTCCCGGTCGAAACGCGAGAAGACTTCGTCAACCGACTTGCCATAAATATTTTCGAGTATCGTGACCGCCTGATCTGCAGGGAATGCAGGTACGCGGTCCTGCAGCATGGCAAGCTCGTCCGCCACATCGGTCGACAAAAGGTCGCGTCTTGTCGAAACCGCCTGGCCGAACTTGACAAAAATCGGGCCGAGCTCCTGCAATGCCAATCTGATGCGTTTGCCGAGCGGATCGGATACATCTTTCGCGCGCGGAAACAGGTAAAAAAGAAATCGCAGCGGCCGCAGGAAATGCGTCGCAGTTATGACTTCATCGAGTCCGTGCCGAACCAGCACTCGCTGGATGCTCAACAAACGAAGCAGTGTTTTCCTGCGCCACATGGGTTAGGGAGCGTCCTGCTGGTCGAGATTCGCTTCGGCTTGCTTCAACCGCGCTTCAAATCTGGCGACATCATCGCGCAGCGTATCTACCTGGTCGCGGAAATTTTCTGCTTCGTAGCGACTGGGCACGGCCCGGCTTTCTTCCTGCAGGTATTCACTCATGTTTTGCTGCAGCGTAGAGCCTGCTTCGCGTCCCCATCGACTGACGCCACGTACAAATTCGCCAATGCCGTGGGCGGCGGCATCGCCGACCAATCCGGATAACTCTTCCTCGAGATCCGGCTTTGCGTAGCGCATGAGTGATTGAAATTTCTGTGCCAGCAAGACGTCGCCAGTCAATTCCACAGCGTCGCCGCGAACGACCGTATCGCCAGCAGGGCTCGCCAGCCGCGCGAGCGCCAGCAGGGAACCACTGATGATGACGTCCGGTTCGTCGCCATATTCGCCGGATAGAAATACCTGGTCGGGGCCAACGACGAAATACATCGCCAATGCAGAGTTCTTGACCTGAACGGCAAACACCCGGTCCTGCAGTTCTGCACAAAGCTCCCGGGCCGGTGTTTTTAACCTGATTTGCCTGTTAAGCATCGCTGCTGCCGGACGAAGCAATGTTTCGAGTGCATCCGCCACCCGTTAGATCCTGTAGCCAATATGAAGTGCGACGATGCCGCCGGCCAGGTTGTGATATCGGCAGCGCTCGAAGCCGGCATCAGCCATCATGTCACGCAGCGTGTCCTGGTCCGGATGCATGCGAATCGATTCTGCCAGGTACTGATAACTTGATTCATCGTTGGCGACCAGTTTGCCGAGCATTGGCAGTACTTTGAAAGAATAGAGGTCGTACATTGGCTTGAGCGCTGCGGATGGCTTGGAAAATTCGAGAATCATCGCTTTTCCACCGGGCTTAAGAACCCGCAGCATCGAGGCGAGGGCAGCTGCCTTGTCGGTGACGTTCCGCAAGCCAAACGCTATGGTGATGCAATTGAAACTGGCGTCGGAGAATGGCAGGTTTTCCGCGTCGACCTGGGCGATCGAAAGGTTTCCGGCCACACCAGCGTCAACCAGACGTCGGCGGCCCTCTTGCAGCATGCTCGCATTGATATCGGCGAGCACGACGTGGCCACTTGAGCCAACCTGGCCTGCAAAAACTTTGGCCAAATCGCCGGTTCCGCCAGCGAGATCAAGCACACTCTGGCCGCGGCGAATGGCGGCCTGCGAAATAGTGAAGCGTTTCCAGAGCCGGTGCAGTCCACCGGACATCAGGTCGTTCATCACGTCATAGCGGCTGGCGACGGAATCGAACACGTCTTTGACGCGCTGCGCCTTTTCCTGGCGCGGCACAGTCTCATAGCCAAAATGTGTCGTGTCTTTACTCATGAATCAATCGGGCGGGTCAGTCGTCCGCAACGGGTTGACGAGCATACCCTGCTGCCTGCAGGCGGTCGAGATAAGCCTGCCAGCGAG
>QNFK01000191.1 GCA_003645495.1 Gammaproteobacteria bacterium | reverse complement strand
TGTCCCCTTAACATCCATTACATGCATTGTGTGCGCTAACACGATTTCGCTACAATGACGCCCATGGAGCTTACGAAAGAAGTATGGACGTTTGTTATCGCCCTGGCGGCAGTGGTTAATGGCCTGGGTATTGTTCGGCTGCTCGGCGGGTTTAGCGACTATCTCAAAAATCGTGAGTCTCTGGATGTTGCGCACTACTGGGTTTACGCACTAACCAGTATTTTCCAGTTTCTGATCCACCTGCTCCTGTGGTGGTCGATCATCGGACTGAAAGCGGCGGCAAACATCGATTTCCTGACTTACCTGTACCTGTTAATCGGCCCAACGCTGCTTTTTCTCGGAACGAGCCTGCTGCTTCCCGATGCGGCCAAAGAGTCGATCAGTCTGCGCGAACATTATTTTGTGATTCGCAAGGCATTTTATCTCATTGCGATTCTATTCTGGCTGTGGGCAATTTTTCTATGGCCGGCGTTCGGCTATTCGTTCGCACCAACTGTGCCATTAATTTGTTTGTTCCTGATGATCTCGCTGGTTTTGAGGTTTACTGACAATCACAAAGTGCATGCTGTTCTCGTGATCGGAAATCTTGTGGTTTACGCAATGTTTGTCGCGTTGTACGCAATGCAACTCGGGGCCGTTGCTCGCCAGATGACCGGATAATTGAATTAAGGGGACAGTGACCTTAACTCCAGGAAATGAATTAAGAGGCAGCGACCCTTATTCTCGGAAAGACTCCGGGCGCTGGATTGATACCGCAGACCGATGTGTAATAAATGGTCTCAGGTTTATTTCTCTCGCAAGACAGCCGTGTCAATAAATAAACCTGACACCTTTTTCTCGAAAGCGATCATCAATTCAAGTCACCCCGCATAACCAATCGACCGCAACGCTTCACGTATCTCATCAAGGACAAGCGGATCCTCAATCGTAGCCGGAACCCGATACTCCTCACTGTCAGCAATCTTGCGCATCGTGCTACGCAAAATCTTCCCGGACCGCGTCTTGGGTAAACCAGCAACGACAACCGCTTTCTTGAACACGGCAACCGGCCCTATCCGCTCCCGAACCATGCGAATCACGTCAGCAACCACATCCTCCGGATTTCTTTCGACGCCAGCTTTCAAAACCAGCAAGCCCACCGGCAATTGCCCTTTCAGACTGTCAGCAGCACCCATAACAGCGCACTCCGCAACATCCGCATGCGCCGCAAGTACTTCTTCGATGGCACCCGTCGAGAGCCGATGGCCAGCAACGTTAATAATGTCATCGGTGCGCGACATCACATAGAGGTAGCCATCCTCGTCAATGTAACCGGCATCTCCCGATTCGTAGAACCCGGGAAACTTTTCCAGATAGGATTTTCTGTAGCGATCATCTGCCTGCCACAATCCCGGCAGCGTTCCCGGCGGCAACGGAAGCTTGCACGCGATTGCACCGACCTGCCCCGGCGATACGTCTGACCCATCAGCATCGAGCACATGAACGTCCCAGCCTGGAACCGCACAGGCCACTGACCCGGCTTTGACCGGTAACGCTTCGATACCAAGACAGTTTGATGCAATTGCCCACCCGGTTTCGGTTTGCCACCAGTGATCAATCACCGGAATCTTGAGTTTCTGCGCCGACCATTGCAGCGTGTCCGGATCGCAGCGTTCACCAGCGAGAAACAGAGAACGCAGGTGGGACAGATCGTATTCACCGGCTAGCAATCCCTCAGGATCCTCTCTTTTGATGGCCCGAAATGCCGTCGGCGCCGTAAACATACAGGCAACACGATGCTCTGCCGCAACGCGCCAGAACGCACCTGCATCGGGTGTTCCAACCGGCTTTCCTTCGAACAACACGGTGGTGTTGCCGTGCAGGAGTGGCGCGTAAACGATATAGGAATGCCCGACGATCCAGCCGATATCCGACGCCGCCCAATACACTTCACCAGGATCGACACCGTAGATATTTCTCATCGACCAATGCAGCGCCACCTCATGCCCACCATTGTCGCGCACGATTCCTTTAGGCTCCCCTGTCGTTCCGGATGTGTACAAAATATAGAGAGGATCGGTCGCATCAACCATCACGCAATCGTGCGGTCGCGCAGCAGCTACCGCATCACGCCAGTCGATGTCTCTGCCCGCGATTAACTCCGCATTCTCCTCAGGCCTTTGCAAAATGATGCAAGACTCCGGTTTGTGCGCAGATAGTTTGATCGCCTGATCAAGCAGCGGTTTGTAGGAAATAATTCGTGTGGGCTCAAGCCCGCAGGATGCCGAAACAATCGCCTTCGGCTGCGCGTCATCAATACGAGTTGCAAGCTCGTTCGCAGCAAAACCACCGAACACAACGGAGTGCACCGCGCCGATTCGTGCGCAGGCCATAATGGCAACGATCGCTTCAGGAACCATCGGCATGTAAATTATGACCCGGTCGCCCTTGCCAATTCCGTTGGCTGCCAACACGCCAGCGAATAACGCCGTCTCATCGCGCAGTTCACGATAACTAATCGTCCGCTGGCTGTCCGTCATCGGGCTGTCATAAATAATCGCAGCCTGGTCCGCACGACCACCCTCGACATGGCGATCGATCGCGTTGTAACAGGTATTCAGTCGTCCGCCTGTAAACCAGCGATAGAACGGGGCATGTGTAGCGTCGAGAACGCGGTCCCACTTCGTATCCCAGTCGATACCGGCAGCGGCTTGTGCCCAGAAATCCTGCGGATGTTCCAGCGAGCTTCGATGCGCAATCTTGTAAGCGCTCATTGCTTGCTTAGGATTTCCCGGGTAGCCCGATAACCTTGCTCGATCGCCGATTCGGTCATAGCGCTGGCGCCGGCGTCCGAGTTAGCGAACGCGATGCGTCCAAACTGTTTTCGCCCCATTAACCAGGCTTTTTTCTCGTCCGGCCACGGTTCCGAGAACCATTGCATTTCATCGCTCTCTGCGTCATACCCAACTGCATAGCCATGCGGCCAGCGATTGACCGTGATGGCCTTGATGTCGAGCGCGGGATCGAAGCCGCCCTCCGCAAGCATCGCACCGAGTTGCTGGCGTATGTTGCGCTCAAATTGCTCGAATGATGTGCCAAGCAGATCGTACCGTCCCGCCCGGAACTGCTCGCCCGCCGGCAACCCGCCGGGCAATGGAATGCGGTACATGTGGACGGTCATGGGCTCATCAGGCGTGCGTGCGGATTCATAATCCGCGAAACGCAGCGGCTAGGCAAGTCGCACATCTGAAAAATAACTGCCAGGACAATATGCGGAAAATATCCTGAGCTTCTCAAACGCAGTCCAGTTGCTAACCAGAACATTTATAGAAACCAGCGGCATTCTGATAGTCCTGCCAAGCGCCTCCTTTTGCGCTTTCGGCAGTTCCGGACACAGGTGTGGAATGACCGAATGGTAACAAGCGAGAATGCAGTTGCTTGCCTTAACCTTTTGCGCATTGCCGTCTTGCACATAGGTTACTTCGACCTGCTTCGCGCCAGCCATACTGCCTATATGCGCCACATTTACTGCTGTTGCATTCAGCCTCAGGCGAACCGGCGACTCCGCTTCATCCAGGCGGCTGTAATCAAACTTCGCTGCCACGATATCGTGCATCGAATTGCCGGGCGCGACGCCTGGAATCAATCGACGCACCAACAATCGGGCAACGGATGCATTGCCGTCCGGAAAATGCAGATCTTCTCTGTAATCGTGTCCGGCTGACTCATGCGGTCGACGCACATCCCCTTCCAGACCAAGGCCGGCAGCACCCGGTAATCCGTAGCGGAGCGCATCAAATGCGGGCGACAGATCAATGCCGTTACCCATGTAACTCGCTCGCCACATTGACAACAAATTTATAACTTCAGGAGCGGCTTCGACAACGTCTGTAAGAAACTCCAGGTAACTGATCGAATTCAGGAAGGCTGTTTTTTCTTTCCTGGATTTACCGGCGAGATAATCCCGACCGCCGCAGAACAACTCCAGTAGCTCCGCACGCGCCTCCTCGGAGAGCCCCGTATTATCCAGGAAAGCAGAAACCGCCTCTTTGTCGCCAATACCGTTGGCAAGCTCGGCCGGTAAGGTCACGTAGGCCGGTTCGTGGTCGTATGGTTCAATGTCGGCACCACCCGCTACCAGTCGGTCTTCGCCGAACGTCTTTTCGTCAAAGAAAACCCCGCCCCGCAGCCCCAGCGAGTGGTAGAGATCGTGATCGAACACTTCTTTCGCAAGGTTTACGTCGACACCAAGGTCCTTAAGCAACGCCGCCGCATTATCCGGATACCCCCAGGGCGCTTCGATATATTCCGCGCCACCAAGATCAACTAACATGCGACCGTTATAGTGGAATTCGTTGCGCTTCGCATGGCCGCCAAAATCGTCATGATTATCCACAATGAGAATTTTCGCGCCCGGGCCAGCTTCTTTCTGATAGAAATATGCAGCTGCCAGTCCGCTGATGCCACCGCCAACGACAACCAGGTCATATTCTTCGCCGGTATCCGCCGAGTCATCCAGTCCGCTCCACTGTTCGCCGTCACGTAGCGAATGTGCAACTTCGAATGAGCCCGGGTGACTACCACGCAATCCCTCACGAGTCGGCGGATAATAACCAGGCATCATTTGCTCGGATACGCCGCGGGCTGATTCCTCGAGTGCAGCAAGTGCCTGCGTTAGCGGCGTCGCTAACAACGATCCGGTAACCGCGATATTGACGCCACTCAGAAAATCACGCCGCGTAATATCGCGATCCATCCCCAGTTCACGATCTTTTCTTTTCATTATCCATCCACCCGTCAAAAGTGCCGTCGTATCTCCAGTGTAGTCGTCGCGCAGGGGATAAGAGAAGCCTGTTCAGTATGTGAAGCGAATTCACGACGGCAGC
>QNFK01000190.1 GCA_003645495.1 Gammaproteobacteria bacterium | reverse complement strand
GAGTTGCGCGATTCACATGAACGCGAAGTGAAGATGACCGGCGTCATTCAACTGAATATCGAATCAGCCTCTGCAAAAATATCCGCCGCCGGAGCGGAAGACGAAGACGAGGATTACGACATACCGGTATGGGCCGGTGTTTTGCCGATTACGACGTCGATCGGCTCGCTGCAGGATGATGAGAGGCTTTTGCCGGGTGTTGGGCCGTCGGATGTGGTGAAGGCGATGCAGGATAGAACGCTTTAGTGGTTAATGGGGTCGCGGGCTTGAGCATTCGCGGCGTCTTCGCTCCCGTCATTACTTGACACCGTAACCAAGCACAATAGTTTAGACAGCCGCTCCTACAGTTGGTCGTGGTGGCAGAATACCGTAGGAGCGGCTTTAGCCGCGAATGCTCCGATCTGGCAATGACAAAGGAAGATGCCCGCTCTTCATCCACAAGACGGTGTCCGTTGCGGCCCGTATCTCTGCAGTATGGTCAGCCGGAAATCTTAGCCACGACTCAACCGGCAACAACTCGCCCGCATACTCAACAGAACCACTAATTACGAGCAACTCCACGCCAGCTGGGTTGGTCGATAGTGAAATTTCCTGCCCGGCAGGCAAACGAACCATCTGCACATTCTCGCTGCCATAATCGTACAAATGCAGGCTCTCCGTATTCCCATCATCGCTTTTCTGCCAGCCGATCGAATCGTGCGTATTGATCACAATCGGCGTGAGGTCAGCAGGATCGAACTGACGCAGCTTTACCAGGATTCTGCAGCCCCCTTCGCTAAACGGAGCATGACCACTGCCCGGCGGATTCCTCACATAACATCCGGTCGGATAGTCACCATGCTCATCCGAGAAAACGCCGGACAGCACCAGGAATTCCTCGCCTTTCGCGTGCAGGTGACGTGGAAATGAGCTGCCCCTGGCATAGCGCACGATACTGGTTGCGCGGGCCACCTCGTCACCGATCCTGTCCAGCATCAGCCGGTCGACACCTGACTCGGGCGAACATTGCCAATCGTCATCTTTTGGCACGACGATGGCGGGCAGGGAAAAATCAGCATTGATCAACATGCAGGAATTCTAACCCGGAAGACGCGTTCGGGATAAAGAGTCGCTGACGCCTGCCACCGTCGGCACCGCATTCAGGCGCCGTGTGGAAACTGACTGTGCTCCAGTTCGAGTTTTAGCAACGCTTTTTTGGTCGGAATCCCACCACCAAAACCGGTCAGCTTGCCAGTACTGCCGATTACCCGGTGACAGGGAATAATTATCGGGATCGGATTGCGCCCATTAGCTGCGCCAACGGCTCGCACTGCCTTTGGCCGTCCAATCCGTTTCGCGATATCTCCGTAGGATGCGGTGATGCCGTAAGGAATTTTCTGCAGCTCATCGAGTACCTGCAGCTGAAACTCGGTGCCAACGGGATTGAGCTTAAGGTCGAACGTTTTTCGTTCGCCTGCGAAATATGCGGTGAGCTGCTCGCGTGCAGCCGCGAAAGGCTTGTCCGAAAAAATCCAGTCAGACTGCGGCTCGCGGCGCATGGACCCTTCCGGGAAGCCAACCAGGCTAAGTGCGTCCTCATCGCCGGCGAGCAGCAGGTCGCCAATGGGCGTATCAAGGTAACAGTAGTACATCGGTCTATCCTCCGGAGTTCGACAATGAACTCCATAACAACATGGCGGCGTAGGCACGCCAGGGCCGCCAGTTTTCGGCTCTTGTTAATAATTCTTTTGGCGTGACTCGCTCAGGATGTTCGATCGCCTTTACGAGGCCCAGATCAGATCCCGGAAACGCGTCCGGTGTTTTCAAAGCACGCATCGCAACATATTGGGCAGTCCAGTCGCCAATACCGCGAATTGATTTCAATGTTGTGCAAAATTCATCCGGGTCCTGTGCGACATCAAAATGGAGATCGCCACTGACCACGGCGGCGGCAACTCGTCGAATCGTATCCACCCGGCTTCGCAGTACGCCGAGGTTATTGAATCTCGCACGCACCAGGCGTTCGGCCGGCGGAAATATGCGGTTTAGTTCAGCCTCATCACTGTCACCTGTCAATTGCAGTTTTTCGCCGTACCGGGCAGCAATGCGCCCTGCGAGCGTCGTTGCTGCTTTGACGGAAATCTGCTGTCCGAGAATCGCACGAATCGTCAGCTCAAACCCGTCCCAGGCTCCTGGCACGCGCACGCCCTTATTTTTTCTCTGAATCTTTCGCAGAGTCTTGTCATTGGCAAGCAACGTATTGATTTCAGTAATCGGCGCGTCAAGGTCAAAGACTTCGCGCGCGGTTTGCACGGTTTCGAACAAGGCGTTGGTATTAATACTGTGTAAGGTCAGGGACAGATATCCATCACGACTATCTGGTCTGATTTCCACGACGCCATGACCGTCCTGCAAACTAATGGTACGCCGGTAAGTATCGCCTTCGACAACTTCGACGCCAGGTGTTGCGCGCCCTGCAAAAAAACTCAGCATCGCCGGCCAGTTGAACGGTTTACGATAAGCGAGTCGCACCGTCAGCTTCGCGGTTCTCTCCGACTCATCGCCGGACTTTCGAAGCTCGCGGGGCGTCCGTCCATAAGTTCGCCGAAATGTGTCGTTGAATCGCCTCACGCTGCCATAGCCCGCAGCCGACGAAATGTGGCTCATAGGTAATGATGTTTCATCAATCAATCGTTTCGCAAAATGCAGCCTTTGCGTGTGTGCGACGGCCAGCGGTGATGCACCAAGATGTTTGCTAAACAGGCGACGCAGGTGCCGACTGGTCACACCCAGGCGCTCCGCAAGAACTTCGACATCACCATCGTCAAGCGCGCCATTGGAAATCAGTCTCAGTCCGCGACGGACAGTTGTGGATGTGCCGCTCCAGGCAGGTGTACCCGGCGCAGATTCCGGCCGACAGCGCAGGCAAGGCCGAAAGCCGGCTTCGCTGGCAGCCGCAGCGCTCGGATAAAAGGCTACGTTCTTACTTTTCGGCGCGTTGGCAGGACAGATAGGCCGACAGTAAATTCCAGTGGTCTTGACGCCGACATAAAACTGGCCATCGAACCGGGAATCCCTGGCAAGCCTCGCACGTTCGTAGATTTCGTTTTGTAACATTGGCCGGTCTCTCTTTTCAGGAAACCAGTATACGCCGCTGTACAGCCCAAAGTAGCCGGAATCGGACCTCTATGGGTCAGCCGGAATCAGCTGGAAAGCGGAGTTCGGATTCGCGGCGTCTTCACTGTCGTGCACATCTTGATCCTGTAACTAAGCACAAAAGATGAGACAGCCGCTCCTACAGTTTAGTGAAATCCCGCAAAGACGAAAAATTCGCACCTAAGAATTGTAGCCAACCCGCCTTATTCGAAAATCAAAAACTGTAGCAAGCTCTCGTTGGAGCCCGTCCCGACGGGCGACAAACAATTCATGTCATGAATTGTTTGCAAAACCCAACCAACCACACCCGCTCAAAAACCACACTCTTCAAGACTGGCACTACCCACGCAGAAACCTACGCCCCGCGATCCCCGCTACCTATCAAGCCCACCCATACACATGTATTTAATCTCTGTGTAATCATCAAGCCCGTACTTCGATCCCTCACGCCCCTGCCCCGACTCTTTGACACCGCCAAAGGGTGCCATCTCATTGGAGATGATGCCCTCGTTGATACCAACAATGCCGTACTCGAGTCCTTCAGCAACCCGCCAGATACGACCGATGTCGCGCGAATAAAAATAACAGGCGAGTCCAAATGGCGTGTCGTTCGCCATCTCAATTGCCTCTTCTTCAGTCTTGAATTTGAACAGTGGCGCTACCGGGCCAAAAATCTCCTCGCGGAACACGCGCATGTCATCAGTAACGTTGGTCAGAATAGTCGGCTCGATAAAACAGCTGCCCAGATCGGAGCGACTGCCACCGGCGACAACGCTGGCACCCTTGTCGACCGCATCGCCGATGAATTCGAGAACATCGTTAGCCGCTCCTTCATTGATCAGCGGCCCCATCGTCACACCTTCAGTTGTTCCCTCTCCCATGTTGAGGTCCGCCACAGCCGTCTGCAGACGCTCGGCGAATTCGTCGTAGATCCCCTCCTGAACGAGTATGCGATTGGCACACACACAAGTCTGTCCGGCATTACGAAATTTGCACATCAATGCGCCGGGCACAGCTGCGTCGAGATCGGCATCGTCGAATACGATGAACGGCGCGTTTCCACCCAGTTCCATCGATGTTCTCTTTACGGTCGCACTACACGCCGCCATGAGCATCTTGCCCACCGGGGTCGAGCCGGTGAATGTCAGCTTGCGCACGGTCGGGTTCGCGGTAAGTTCTTCACCGATCTCTGCCGTTCTGCCGGCAACAATATTGATAACACCGGGAGGAACGCCCGCACGCTCGGCAAGCTCAACGAAAGCAAATGCAGACAATGGCGTCGCATTCGCCGGCTTGCAGACCACGGTACATCCGGCGGCAAGGGCCGGCGCAATCTTCCGCGTCAACATGGCGTTCGGGAAATTCCAGGGAGTAATACAGGCAACAACGCCAACCGGTTGTTTGATGACGATAACTCGCTTGCTGCTATCCGGTGCGGGAATAGTATCGCCATAGAGGCGCTTGCCTTCTTCGGCAAACCACTCAATATAACTGGCGCCGTACGCGACTTCACCAGCCGCTTCGGCCAGGGGTTTGCCCTGTTCTGCAGTCAGGATCTGCGCCAGATCATCCTGGGCGTCCATCATCAGGTTGTACCACTTGCGTAGAATAGCAGCACGTTCTTTGGTACTTCGCTTGCGCCAGGAAATGAACGCAGCTTCGGCAGCTTCTATTGCACGACGGGTCTCCGCGGTGCCACAGGATGCGACTTCCGCAATCGACTGACCATTGGCGGGGTT
>QNFK01000189.1 GCA_003645495.1 Gammaproteobacteria bacterium | reverse complement strand
CTGACCATCATTCGGGAACCAGTCGTCGCGTAGGTCTCTTTGCGTTCCATCGCGTCGAAGATCGACTTACGGGTATTGTCTTTCGCATAGACGGCGGCGAGACCGGAGGCGACCATGCCCCAGCCCATGATCGTGCCTTTTTCATTCTTCAGGAACGGGTGCATCATGCGCTCCGGCTTGGGTTCTGCGCCCGTATGTTTGCCGAAGAAGTTGTCTTCCCCTGCGGTTGCCAAACCAGTGTGGCTATCCGTCGAACCAATCATGCCGAACTTGTAGGGATTTGTGCCCAGCTTCGCTTCGATCGCCAGGCCGCTTTTGAGCGCTTCCCGAGCATATTCACCAGCGAGCATGTCATCTGTCTTTATCGTAGGCACCGTATCAAGATTACCGATATCCCACGTTTCATAGTCGGCGAATTCGTCGTCCGGAGACAGGAATGGATGCGCTTCACCATCGCCTTTGATTTGTGTGGCTTCGTACAGCGGTTCCCATTTGGCGCGCTCAGTTACGTATTCCTTGTCCAGTCGTTTACCGTCGTATTGCTCGCGAAGCGGAAACATGATGCCGTTGGCGAGGTTGCCGTTATGTGCAATCGCCAGTACATCACCACCGGTTTTTTCCTCATAAGAACCGAGCCAGGTCCACAGATCACGCGGATTCGGACTGCCATAAGGCGGATAGGTCGTATACGGCACCATCTGTGATCCTTTGTCCGCGTCGTCGCGGTAGATCACAACACGATGCATGTTGTTGCCTGTTACCAGTGAGGTCCATTCGTAGCCAATGAATGCGGTGAAGTGACCGGGATCGTTGTATTCCTCCGCGGCATGAATCGTCCGCTCCCAGACTGATTTGTAGGCTGGTTCGTTCGGCCAGTACGTTAACGACTCCGGAAAATTTCCGTTGGCGAACAGGCCGATCATTTCATAAGCGACACCGACTCCTTCGCCTGCCTGAATCCGGTCATACCAATCACGGCCTTTCGGGTCCGCCAAAATTTCCTGTTTGCCGGCCTTGAGGTCAGGAAAAAACCCCATGTTGTCCGAATGATCCGCGACAACCAGCCAATCCAGCGGCCGTGATAGTTTTACCGGTATCCCGGTTGACGAGATTACTTCGTCGCCGCGCGCAAATTGCAATGCGTCTTCGGGACGCAACGTGGCACCAAATGCGCCGGCGTCAAATGAGTTGCCGGTATGCAGGTGAGTATCACCCCAGAGCGGAAAAGTCGGAAAATCACGCCCGGCATAAGGAGAGTAACTCTTGCCGGTGTACGCCTCGGCAAGTGCTTCCTCCGGATTTTGCGGTGGCGGAATCTGTGCATTCGCGGTTAACGATGCTGCGAGGAACCCAAGCACCAACAACGAAATAGTGATCGACCGGTAAAAGATTTTCATGACGTACTCCCGTTTCTTTTTTTTGTGCTGCCCAGCATTGCTGAGACTCATTCTAAGCGCAGCATAGTATACGTGAATTACATCAATCGTCACTCCGTATCGACCGCAAGTCGAATTCACCCATGTCCGGGAGGGCTCGTATGGCCGCAAGTTGGGTGACCATGTCACCTTCGAGCTGGGCGATGATCGCCTGGAACTGAGGCTCGTCTCTGATCGATGCAAGATTCTCGTTGCTGACGTTCCATTGCCAGGCAAAACCCCAGCCGCCATCGGCCGCTTGTTGCAGAGTTTTCAAAGCGGCATCCTTGTCCCCTTGCAGCGCCAGGAGCTGGACATCGACGATATCTACCAGGTAGCCGTGCGCATTGGCCGGTTGTGTCTGCCGATACCAGGAAAGACCTGCGTTGATAAGAACGTCTGCGGCTCCCGCTTCGCCCGTGCGTTTTAGCAGCAACGCGAGATCGGCCGCTGCATTGACGTTGTCGACGGTGATTTCCGGCGTTGCCCGGAAAAGTTCAGGATGAAGATCCCGATACCAGCCGCGCGCATCCTCGAAGTCGCCGGTCTTCAATGCATCGTCACGCACAAGGCGCAGGAAAAACCGATTGGAGAACCAGCGATCATCGAGTCCGGCTTCGAGTGCCTGGCGGGCAATGACAAGTGCTTCGTCCTCCCTGCCACGCTGCACAAGCACTATGGCCTGGCATTTCAGCACCGTCGGTTCGTTTGCTCCGCGGAGCACGGCTCCTTCCAGGTAGCGGTCAGCCATATCGGCATCACCGAGTTGATTGGCGTACATTCCCATATGCGCCCAGTTTTCGAAATCTCCCGGATCCCTTGGGAAAAACCTGATGTACCAGGGCCACATCAGATCGTATCGTCCTATCCAGATATTGGCTTGCACAAGGCCGGCATACCCTGCCACGCTCGAGGGATCAATTTCGAGGATCTGCTTTGCGTACTGCACGTTTTTCTCGGGGTATCCCACATACATTTCTGCTCTTCCGAGTTGAAATAGTATATCTACAGACAAAGGATCATCCTCAAGGGCACGTTCGAATACCGGGATTGCCTCTTGCGGCCGGCCCGTCGAGCGAAGAAATGTGCCGTAAGATTCCAGGCTTCCGGTGTCTCCCGGATCGAGTTCCAGTGCAGTCCTGTAAGATACTTCTGCTGCGTCGAGGTCTGCCAGACGCCAATGCAGGGTGGCCAATTGTGCGTGTGCCGCGGGAAGCCGGTCATCGAGTTCCATGGCTTTTGTGACTGCGGGCTCCGCAGCGGCGAGGTATTCCTGCAGATCAATCAATCCTGTTGAGAACAATTTATCATCGCTCTCGGCACGCGCGGCCCAGGCCTCAGCATATTCCTGATCCAGTTCAGTTGCTTTCCGGAAATAAACACCAGCTTGCGTAATTGATTCAAACGATCCACGTTTCAACAACTGTTGACCCAATAGATAACTGTTCATTGCCTCGGTGTTTTCGGTAGGGACGGAGTCTAATAATATTTCATCTTTCGCAGACAGCTGGACGTTCAACTCCGATGCAATCGTCCTTGCGATATCACTCTGGACGTCGAATACGTTCTCAGCGGTAAGTTCGCGATCGTAGATGGTTGCCCACAGATGGTCTTCCCGCGTTGCATCAATCAATTGAATATTTATTCGCAGACGATTACCTGCCCGTTGCACCTGGCCTTCAAGCACCGTCGCGACGCCGAGTAATGCACCAATCTCTGGAATGCTGAGATCGCGATCCAGGCGTTCGACGGATGTACGTGAGATCACCCTGAGATCACCGAGCTTGGACAATAACGTCAACAGTTCGTCATGGACTCCGACCGCAAAGAACTCAGCATCTTCTGTGGCAGCACTGCGGTTTTTGAATGGCAGGACGGCGATTGACTTACCCACAGAGGAGGCTGTTAAATCAGGAGCCTTGTCTTGTGCAAGCCAGATTTTGCCAGCGAGGAAGATAACTGCGATCGCAAGTACGGCAATGATGGCAAAATTGATCTTGCGCCCGGTAACATCAGTGACCGATTCGCCAGGGTCAACGTCACTGGTACGTTTGACACCCTCGGGAGTAATCTCGTACGCCCAGGCAAATATCAGCGCAACCGGCAGGCCCAGGATCAGGAAGGCAACCAGCATTCTTGTTGTCCAATCGGGCAACAGTAGCGCCGGAAACATCACGTCGCCGATCTGCATTAACAGCCAGCTGACGATGACGTAAATGGCCGCAACCCGGAATACGTTGCGCCGCTTCAGCTCCTGAATGAATGAGCCAGACATACAGTCCCCACAATTCCCCTCTCAATGAAAGGATAGCAAGAACGGCACAGCAAAAGGTGGCGGTTTCCGGCAATCAGGTTGCCGTTGTCACTGTCCGCCTATTTCGGAAACATCAGCTGAATCTGCAGCCGTATCTGATACTTCGCAGCATTATCCGGTCGCTCGACGTTGTAATAAGCTGAGGCCTGGATATTGACGGGCTGCTTGCCGATTTTCATAACTTGGCCTATCCCCATGCCAAGCGGGATGAGCCACTTGTCATTATCAGCTTTCCAGTTGGCAGTAATTATTGGAGCAGATGTCAGGTAGCGTCCAGGCTTGTCGGCAAAGTTGTAATTTATGAATGGCTGAATGAGCATCTGATTAACGTCGGCTCGCCCGCTGTCTTCCGTAATCGACCATACATTGTTGATTAGCCCGCCGAACACCCACGGTCCCGATATTTTGAGCGCAACGGCCGCTGGACCAACTCCCCACGCGCCCTGTCCGAGACGGTCGTCAGTGGCGGTATTCATTTGCAGGATGGGTCCTGCACCCCATATCCAGCCACTGGCAGTTGGTTTCTTCGGTGAGAAAAACGCAGAAAACTGAATATCTCCAAGACCGCCTTCGCGGCTCTGCCCCTGGCCGAACGCAGGCTGGGAAATAAGCGGAAATATCGTTCGTGTAATGATATTCCAGTCCTCGTTCAATTCGAACGGCAGCACAGGCTGGATATTCAGGACATGCTGCGTTTTCTCTTGTGGGCCGGTCTCAAGATTAATATTCCATTGGAACGGGACGCTGATCAGGCTTGCTATCGGGTTTTGTACGGCCTTCGCCAATGCAGCTGCGTCCTGGCCAGCATCTTGGGCAGTGGCGCTGACGGCAGTCAGGCACCCCGAGAAAAATGCAAGCCTAATGAAATACTTACGAATATTGAGCACGTGACAAATCCTTTACAGAGATGATTCTTGCGCGGAAGAGTACATGGGTCCTGACAAGTATGCACTCCTCGTATTTGCCGTCCATACAGTTGCAACATGGAAGAGGTTGGCCAAAGGCTTGTTCTACGGTGCTGTCGAGGTCGTCGTTATCGCCCGCCCAGCGGGCGATCAATGTTGATTTTCCGCACCGGCCTGAAACTTACGCAATGCCAACAAACTCGACCCCCCTCGATTTTTTGCTATTGTGCAGGTTCGCTGGAACGCGACG
>QNFK01000188.1 GCA_003645495.1 Gammaproteobacteria bacterium | reverse complement strand
CGAAGCGAGCGAAAAACTCGGGTACGACCTGTGGGACCTGGTTCAAACGGGAACGACAGAGCAGCTGGCTGAGACTGTCGTAACGCAGCCAGCCATGCTGACGGCTGGCGTTGCTGCATGGCGCGTATGGCAATCAGCAGGCGGCGCGGCGCCGCAACAGCTTGCCGGCCACAGCCTGGGGGAGTACACGGCGCTGGTTTGCGCAGGATCGCTTGCATTTGCAGATGCAGTCGCCCTTGTTAGGCAGCGCGCAGAGTTAATGCAGGCGGCAGTGCCTGCTGGCGACGGAGCGATGGCTGCCATCCTTGGCCTCGACGATGATGCCGTCATCGATGTTTGCACTAACGCAGCAGAAGGGCAGGTGGTTAGTGCCGTGAATTTCAATTCTCCTGGTCAGGTCGTAATAGCCGGAGACAGAACTGCAGTGGAGCGTGCGGCAGTGTTGGCCAAAGAGCGTGGTGCGAAGCGCGCGATAATCTTGAATGTCAGCGTGCCATCACATTGCGCTCTGATGAGAGACGCCGCTGATGAGCTTGCCGGGTCACTGGCAGCGACAGAATTTACAATTACGGGGATGCCGGTTGTCAATAATGTTGACGTCCTACCGTATGAAATTCCCGAACAGATAAGAGATGGTCTCAAGCGGCAGCTTTTCAGTCCTGTGCGTTGGGTCGAAACTGTTCATTACCTCGTTGCGAACGGCGCAGATCGGATTATTGAATGCGGCCCGGGAAAAGTACTCGCCGGCCTGGCCAAACGCATTGACCGTTCATTGGCGGCGAGTTGCATCGATACACCTGCGTCATTGGCAAAGATATTGCAGCCTGACGACTAAACATTACATTTTTAAGCAAAAGGATCCTCAGTGATGAGTGACTTATTCAACAACAACATTTTGCAGGGAAAAATTGCACTGGTAACAGGCGCATCTCGTGGCATCGGTGCTGCAATCGCAGCGGCCCTTGCCAATGCGGGCGCCACGGTGATCGGAACAGCGACAAGTGAAGCAGGTGCCGCGGCGATCGGTGAAACACTCGGTGATCGCGGCAGAGGCATGGTTCTCGATATCGCCAGTGATGAGTCGGTGCAATCCGTGATCAAGGATATTCAGGGTGTGGAAGGCGCGGTGACGATATTGGTTAACAATGCCGGCATTACGCGCGACAACCTTTTGCTGCGGATGAAAGCGGAGGAGTGGGATGATGTTTTAAGCACCAATCTGTCCGGTGTTTATCGTGTCAGCAAAGCCTGCCTGCGCGGCATGATGAAAGCGAAACACGGCCGGATGATCAATATCGCCTCCGTAATCGGCATCATGGGCAACCCGGGTCAGGCCAACTACGCGGCCGCCAAAGCCGGAATTATCGGCTTTTCGAAGTCACTTGCGCGGGAGGTTGGCTCGCGGAATATCACCATAAATGTGGTCGCACCGGGATTTATCGACACCGATATGACCCGCGTACTTGCTGAAGAACAGCGCCAGGCGATGCTTTCCCAGGTACCACTGGGCAGACTTGGTGAAGCGCAGGATATTGCAGATTCGGTGGTTTTTCTGGCCTCTGACGCCGCCGGCTACATTACGGGTGAAACCCTGCACGTCAACGGCGGCATGCTTATGGATTAGGCGGACAAGGATCAGGCAAGGGCGCGAGCGCATTCGTGAATGGTTCGGGCTAGATTGCCCATTGGGATTCACATACAATACCGGGCCACGGCATGGCCGGGCTCGAAATATAAAGAAATTATGACTTTGTTACAGGCGTGGAGCGATTGTTAAGGGCGCTGTTGCAGAGCAACATGGTGGCGAGAGCCAAGCAAATCACCGGTTAAAATGAGCTGGATTATCTTAAAGTTTCTTCTGAGGAGAAGGGATCACTATGAGCAGTATCGAACAACAAGTTAAGGGCATCGTTGCAGAGCAACTGGGCGTTAAAGAAGACGAAGTTACCAACGATGCATCATTCGTCGACGATCTGGGAGCCGATTCACTGGACACCGTCGAGCTCGTAATGGCACTCGAAGAGGAATTCGAAACTGAAATTCCTGATGAAGATGCCGAAAAGATTACGACGGTCCAGCAGGCGATCGATTTCGTTACGGCTCGTCAAAGCGCATCTTAATTCTGCTCAGCGCGGCAATTAACTGCCGCGCTGGTTTTTAAGATCGCTCAACAATGTTGGCAGTTCTGCCACACACACGGATAAATCCATGAGTATGCGGCGTGTCGTAGTAACCGGCATGGGCATTGTTTCGCCTGTGGGTAGTGCGGTCGAAACTGCCTGGCAAAATGTCTGTGAAGGCAAATCCGGACTTAGTCAGATTGAAGACTTCGACGCCAGTACTTTCATAACGCGCATCGCCGGCATGGTCGTCGATTTCGATGTCGCCGATTACATCTCCAGGAAAGACGCCAGGCGCATGGATATTTTCATGCACTACGGCGTTGGTGCGTGCGTTGATGCGTTGCGTGATTCCGGCCTGGAAATCACGGCGGAAAATGGTCATCGCGTCGGTGTTGCCATGGGTGCGGGCATCGGTGGTCTGGCAACAATCGAAGACAACCATAACAAGTTCCTGTCAGGCGGTTCGCGCAAAGTATCGCCATTTTTCATTCCCGGCAGCATCATCAACATGGTGTCCGGCAATGTCAGCATCATGGAGGGCATCACCGGTCCCAACCTCTCCATCGTTACCGCGTGCGCGACCTCTACGCATTGCATAGGAATCGCTGCACGCAGCGTCATGCACGGCGACGCCGAAGTCATGCTTGCTGGCGGATCGGAGTATGCGACCACGCCACTTGCTGTCGGTGGCTTTTGTACGGCACGTGCGAAGTCGACCAATAACGACAACCCGAAAGATGCCAGCCGGCCTTTCGACAAGGATCGTGATGGATTCGTTTTGAGCAACGGGGCTGCCTGTCTCGTTCTCGAAGAACTGGAGCACGCGAAGGCGCGTGGCGCGACAATTTATGCCGAGCTGATTGGTTTTGGTATGAGTGGCGATGCCCATCACATCACATCGCCACCCGCGGATGGCGAGGGTGCTCGCAAGTGTATGGCTGCGGCACTAAATGATGCTGGCCTGAATCCCGCCGACATTGATTATCTAAACGCGCATGGCACCTCGACCCCGGTTGGCGATAAAGGTGAAACATGCGCAATCAGGCGTGCGTTCGGCGATTCTGCGAATACGCTTGCCGTTAGCTCAACCAAATCATGCACCGGCCACATGCTCGGAGCTGCAGGCGCGGTTGAGGCCATATTTTCCATCCTGGCTATTCGCGACCAGGTTGTGCCACCGACTATAAACCTTGATACGCCTGATCCGGACTGTGACCTCGACTACGTCCCGCACACAGCCAGAGAAATGACGGTTAAGACGGCCATTTCCAATTCCTTCGGTTTCGGTGGCACCAACGGCAGCCTGATTTTTCGGGCGTTCGACTGATTTCCAACGACTGCTTATACTTGGCTAGCCCGATTGTCGGGTGATGAGGTCATAGCGGAGACTGGTGTCTGTGAAGCGTATGGTTAGGATTTTGATTGGGCTGGCTGCTGTAGTTGCGCTTGCGGTCGCAAGTATCGGCTTTCGCGCAAACAGTTTTCTGAATTCCCCTGTCACCGTTGCCGCAGATGGCGCTTCTTTCGAAATAGCGTCGGGTAGCGCTTTTGCGCAGGTCAGCAACAATCTGGCCGATCTCGGCATCATTGAACACCCTGATTTCTTTCGCTGGTACGCACGATTTACCGGCATGGCAGGAGCGGTGCATGCGGGCGAATATGAAATTGCCGCCGGAACAACGCCCAAACAGCTCTTGCTAAAATTCGTCAGCGGCGAAGTGCTGCTCTATTCAATGACAATTGTCGAGGGCTGGAATTTCCGCGAGCTGATGGCGGCTATCCAGGCAAGTTCGTTGCTGGAACACACAATGGTCTATGAGGACTGGCCGGCGACGCTGGAGGCTTTTAAGGCTGAGGCGACGCATCCTGAAGGATTGTTTCTGCCGGAAACCTATCGATTCCCAAAAGGCACGACAGATGTGGGCTTGCTGCAACAGGCGTTCGACCTCATGCAGACCACGCTGGATGACGAATGGGCGGGCAGGGACGAGGGACTGCCGATCGCGACCCCGTATGAGGCGCTGATACTGGCCTCGATCATCGAAAAAGAAACGGCGCTGGCCTCTGAACGGCCGCGTATCGCCGGTGTGTTCACCAGGCGCCTGCAGAAGCGGATGCGGTTGCAAACGGATCCCACGGTCATCTACGGAATTGGTGTGGATTTTAACGGCAACCTGACACGGCGCGATCTGCGTACTGATACGCCGTACAACACATACACGCGGCGCGGATTGCCGCCAACACCGATCGCATTGGCAGGCCAAGCTGCCATTCACGCAGCAGTGCATCCCGAGGCAGGTAATGAACTTTATTTCGTTGCGACAGGCCTCGGCGACGGTAGCCACAAATTTTCAGAAACGAAGGCGGAGCATGATGCGGCCGTCCAGGAATATCTTGTCCGGCTGCGCGCCGCGAGAAATAAATAACAGGGACAGTAATGGCACGCGGCAAATTCATAACGGTTGAAGGAAGCGAGGGTGTCGGTAAATCGACTAACGTTGATTTCCTCGCATCCGCAATCAAAGATCACGGCTATGAAGTCATCTGTACCCGCGAACCAGGTGGTACTCCAATCGCGGAACGAATTCGTCAGATACTCCTGGAGCACGGTGAGGAGCCGTTACCTGACATTGCTGAACTCTTGCTGTTTTTCGCCTCGCGGTCCCTGCACATCAGCAACAAGATTCGACCGGCGCTGAAAGCGGGTAAGTGGGTAATTTGTGATCGCTTCACCGATGCAAGCCGTGCCTACCAGGGAGCGGGCCGCGGGCTCGATATGGAGCGCATTAACCTGCTGGCCGACTGGGT
>QNFK01000187.1 GCA_003645495.1 Gammaproteobacteria bacterium | reverse complement strand
TCCCACACGCCGACACCCGTCGGCAAGCATCGCGGTCGTCGGTAATCCGAACGCCGGGAAAAGCACGTTATTCAATCGCCTGACTGGCATGCGCCAGAAGACCGGAAACTACCCCGGTGTGACTGTCGAAAAACATGTCGGCATCGCAAGGCTTGGCGACAGCGTATTGGAACTCATCGACCTGCCAGGTATGTTTGCACTCAGTGCCCATTCCGCTGAGGAGCGGATCGCCTCTGACGTCGTGCTGGGTCGTATCCCCGAAATGGAAAGGCCGGTGGGTATTCTAGCGGTCGTGGACACCACACATCTTTACCAGGGTCTGTACCTGGTACAGCAAATGATGGAACTCGGCCTGCCAGTGCTGGTAGCACTGACGATGACCGATGCGGCTGAAAGCAGTGGCATTCAGGTCAATGTCGAGGCACTGCAGCGTCGCCTTGGCGGCATCACGGTCTGCCCGGTAGTGGCGACGACGGGGCAGGGTATGGATGCATTGCGGACTGCGCTCGCGGCGCTACCCGATGCAGCAAAGCCGAAACTGCCCTCATTCTGGCAGGAGCTCTCAGCCGCGTCCGAGGCGTTGTCTCGCGACCTGCCAGCAACAGTCCCGAGAATTGAAATAGAGCGCGCACTCATCGATCGGGGCAGCGAGCTCGCCAGCGAAGTGGCGAATTATCTTGGCGAAGATGGCGAACAACGCCTTGAAGAAACGCGCAAGCGTTTGTTCGGTGCAGAGCCGCCGCTCGCAGATGAAGCGCGTCACCGCTACAACTGGGTACGCGACGTCATGAACGAGGTGCGACGGGCCTCCCCGGTGATAACGACCTGGAGCTCCAGAGTTACGGCCTTCATGAATCAACCGGTCGCCGGCACGATTGGCCTCTTTGTTGTGATGGCGATTGTTTTTCAGGCGGTGTTCGCCTGGGCGACACCGCTCATGGATGCTATCGACGCGGCAGCGGCCGCACTTGGCGCCTACATCGGCACACAATTACCCGCTGGTGCATTCGCAAGCTTCCTGGCAGACGGCGTCATTTCCGGCGTTGGCAGCGTCATCGTTTTTCTGCCGCAGATCCTGATTCTGTTTCTTTTTATTATCATGCTGGAAGACTCCGGCTATCTCGCTCGCGCTGCCTACCTGATGGATCGCACGATGAGATCAGTCGGCCTGTCCGGACAGTCGATCATTCCGATGGTGTCGAGCTTTGCCTGCGCTGTGCCAGGCATTATGGCCACACGCGTGATACCCAACCGCCGTGATCGCATTGCAACCATCATCGCCGCACCGTTCATGACCTGTTCGGCCAGATTGCCCATTTATGCTTTGCTCATTGCTGCATTTGTCCCGGCACAAAAGGTTGGCATTCTGAATTTGCAGGGTCTCGTGCTCTTTGGCCTGTACATGCTGGGGATCGTTGCCGGGTTGCTGACGGCGTTAATGCTGAAAAAGACGGCATTGCACGGACCTAAACCTACTTTTGCGCTAATGCTGCCAGAGTTTCGACGCCCGAATCTGCGTACCGTCCTGATGCAGTTGCTCGGCAGGGTGATGATTTTCCTGAAGCGTGCCGGCACCGTTATTTTTTCGGTCGCTGTGATTGTCTGGGCGTTGGCGTATTACCCCCGGTCTGCCGATATTCAATCAGACCTTGCAGCCCTTGAGGCAGAAGCAACAATAACTTTGTCCGGCGCGTCACTGGATTCGCGACTGGCTGAACTTGAACATCAGGCCGCTTTCGCCCAGCTCGAACAAAGCTGGTTGGGCCGCGCGGGTAAAGTTGTTGAGCCCGTTTTTGCGCCGCTTGGCTGGGACTGGAAAATATCAGCAGCCGTCATCGCCGGTTTTCCGGCACGCGAAGTCGTCGTGGCAGTACTTGGAACGGTATATGCAGTGGGCGACGAGGCCGATGAGGCAACGTTGACGGAAAGATTGAAGTCGGCAACCCGGCCTGACGGATCACTCGTGTTTACCTTGCCAATGGTGATCGGGCTGCTGATTTTTTACGCGTGCTGTCTGCAGTGTGCGGCAACGCTTGCGGTTATCAGGCGCGAAACAAACGGCTGGACCTGGCCTGCGTTTGCCTGGATTTATATGACGACACTTGGCTATTTGGGTGCTTTATTTGTTTACCAGGTCTGGGGTACCTGACCGCGATAATTCGATTGCGTACGAAATATTGATGGGCGCCTAAGGCGGTAGATTCCATCGCGTCGGTCACCCCTATTCGCGGCGTCTTTGCTCTTGCCTACTTCTATACACCGCAACTTGTCACAATAGTTTAGACAGCCGCTCCCACAGAATTTTCGCTTGGCTGTGGGAGCGGCTTTAGCCGCGAATATTCCAAATTATGCGCCAGACACCAAGGTGGCGGTTTGTCCGCCTGCTACGAACCCGCCTCAAAATCCTCCATCGTCTCGTCACCACCCGCACTCTTCAGCAAAATTTCGACTCTCTGCTCGGCTTCTTTGAGCGCGGCCTGGCAGCCGCGGGTCAGTTTGATGCCTTCCTCGAATTTCTTCATGGCCTTTTCCAGCGGCAGGTCGCCGCTTTCGAGTTCTTCCACAAGTGCCTCAAGATCTGCGAGTGATTTTTCGAGATTAATATTTTTCTTTGCGCTCATGCTTCGATATTCCACGAGTTCTGTGCCAAATCAGACAGCTACGCTACAGGTGCCCCTCGCGAGGGTCAATCGCCAGTATGGCAGTAGTTTCACTTTGTGGGCGAATCGGCCGCACCCGTTGACATTAGTGGTCCTGAGGCATAAAGTCAGGGCGGATTAGACCAAGTCTAAACAATAATGAGACGCATTGAGAGGAGCGATCATGTCACTGAAAGGCAGCAAAACTGAAAACAATCTGAAAGACGCATTCGCCGGTGAATCACAGGCAAACCGCCGTTACCTGTACTTCGCAGCAAAAGCGGATGTCGAGGGTTACAACGACGTCGCCACAGTATTTCGCTCCACGGCCGAGGGCGAAACAGGCCATGCTCACGGACACCTTGAGTATCTTGAAGAAACAGGTGATCCGGCAACGGGTCTGCCGATTGGCCCGACTTCAGCCAACCTCGCCGCGGCAATAGCCGGAGAAACTCACGAGTACACCGACATGTACCCGGGCATGGCAAAAACTGCTCGCGAAGAGGATTTCGAGGAAATCGCTGACTGGTTCGAGACGCTGGCAAAAGCTGAGCGTTCACACGCGAACCGCTTCCAGAAGGCGCTGGATACGCTCGACGACTGAGACTGAATAAGAGGGTCGGACACCTGTCCGGCCCTTTTTTTTGTAATGACTCATCCCACTGACAAACGCGAGGGCAGCCTCGAGGCGCCCACCCGGCATCCGCTTGACTGGCAATCAGAGGATTTTTACGACGAGTCATCC
This sequence comes from Gammaproteobacteria bacterium, assembly GCA_003645495.1. GTDB lineage: Bacteria > Pseudomonadota > Gammaproteobacteria > Steroidobacterales > Woeseiaceae > SZUA-117. Next base: position 1,574 of record QNFK01000187.1, on the reverse strand, counting down.
CTGATGACCGAGCTCGAGCGTGTGTTCGACATCTGTCATGGCTGCCGCCGCTGTTTCAACCTGTGCAATTCGTTTCCAACGCTTTTCGACGCGGTCGATGAATCCGAAAGCATGGAGCTCGATACAGTACCGAAGGCAGTCTACTGGGACGTCGTTGACCATTGTTACCTGTGCGACATGTGCTACATGAGCAAGTGTCCGTACGTGCCACCGCACGAATGGAACGTCGACTTTCCGCACCTGATGCTGCGTGCGAAAGCGCTGCGTTACAAAAAACAGGGCGCGAGCAAACGCGATCGGATTTTATCGTCAACGGACAAAGTCGGGAAACTGGCGGGTATTGCGGTGGTGGTGCAGGCGGTCAACGCAGCAAACAAAAGCAAGCTCGGCCGTAAAGCGCTGGAAAAAACGCTGGGCGTGCATCGCGACGCACCGGTGCCGCAGTATCATTCCAAAACGGCGCGCAAACGCCTGGACGTGCTGCGCTATGAAAAAGGCGAACGTGCCGAGTCAACCGCGAAAACGAGCGGCAAAGTCGTCCTGTTTTCAACCTGCTACGGGAATCGCAACATGCCTGCATTGGCCGAGGATCTCGTTGCCGTGTATGAGCACAACGACATTCCCGTTGCGATTGTTGAAAAAGAAGTCTGCTGCGGGATGCCTAAACTCGAACTGGGTGATTTGGAAGCCGTGCGCAAGGCAAAGGAAATCAACATACCGGATCTCGTCTACTGGGTGGATATGGGTTGGGACATTGTCACGCCAATCCCGTCGTGCACGCTGATGTTCAAACAGGAACTGCCGCTAATGTTTCCCGATGATGCGGATGTCATCAAAGTCCGCGATGCTATGTTCGATCCTTTTGAATACCTGATGCTGCGACATAAAGACGGCAAGCTGAAAACTGATTTCAAAAAACCACTTGGCAAGATGGCCTACCAGGTGCCGTGTCATTTGCGCGTACAAAATATTGGTCTGAAAACCCGTGATCTGCTGGCAATGGTCCCGGATACTGAAATCGAGACCATCGAACGTTGTTCCGGTCACGACGGCACCTATGCGCTGAAAAAAGAATTCCATGAAATATCCAAAAAAATAGCCCGTCCGGTTATCAGCAAGGTTAAGAAGGCGGATGTGGACCATTTTTTCAGTGATTGCCCGATGGCGGCGGAACAGATCGCCCAGGGGCTGGAGAACCAGGATGCGGAGCACCCGTTGGGGCTGTTGCGCACTGCCTACGGCATATGAGAGCAATGTGGAAAAACTAACCAGGGAAGGGCTTCTCAGCCTGGAAACCTATGCAGCGGAAAGGGACCAGTTCCGTGAAGACGTAATGGCTCATAAGCGCGATCGGCGCCTGGCCCTGGGTACCAATGCCACCTTGTATTTCGAGGATCGGCTCACGATGCAATACCAGGTCCAGGAGATGCTGCGTATAGAGCGCATCTTCCAGGCAGCAGGAATTGAAGACGAGCTGGCCGCCTATAATCCGCTGATTCCGGATGGCACGAACTGGAAAGCGACATTCATGGTCGAGTTCCCGGATGCCGATGAGCGCGACGCGATGCTGCGTC
>QNFK01000186.1 GCA_003645495.1 Gammaproteobacteria bacterium | reverse complement strand
GGCTGATAATCCCCGGCCGTCCTGTGAGTTCAATCTGGTATGAGTGCACCTCTGCCAGCGTAGCACACGAGACAAGTTATTCTCCCAAAGGTATTGTTTCGTAACCTTAAACGGTGGCCTCGGTCACCGTTTTTTTATGCGCGCTTTATTGTGCGAACGTCGCAGAATGAATGTGGCTGATCTTGTCGCGTTGCGACAACCGATAGAATTGTCGCAACTCTCTCAGCCCTTTCTGACCGTTACGACGGATGCGATCACGAAATCCGTGACAAAACCTTGCTGCATAATTATTGGCCGTGCTGTAGCGCTCGCGCTGATTCTGGCTCAGGTCATCATTGAAGTGGATGTTGTCGAAAAGCCAGCCGTGCATCTTGTCGGCCAGTTCCGTGTCATCCTGATGCAACGCCAGAATGAGCGTGCTCGTGAATTTATCCACCTCCGCCTGAATTTCAAGTTCCAGCAGTGATACCTGGCGGTTCTTTTGTGCGTTCCATACGATGTAGTTGAAGTGACTAATGCCTTCCAGAACTGTCCACAGGTCATTCAAGTCAGTGACGCATAACTTTTTCAACGGGTCGGAGTCATTCAGCCGCGATAAAAGTTCATCATCCAGAAAAACACTGAGCGCAAGCCCATTTTCATCCTCCTGCACCAACACCGTTTCTTCGGTATTGGCGAGCAGCGACCCTTTGCCCAGGCACCCGGCAAGCAGCGGGTCTGTAATGAGGAAATCCGTGACGTCGTAACCGGGGTCTACCTGGGAGATGCTGGTGAGATGACTCTGCAGCCGGGCAAGCATCAGTGGTGTTTACGACTAATTGAGTTGGATATCGGTATCACGCCTTGCTGCCGCAGCAACGATTCAGCCCTGTTACTTCCGGTGCGCAGCCAGATTTCATAAGTTCGCAGTACATTGATATCTGTTGAGCCTCGAGCGCTGTCGCGGACCTCATTCAACACATCAACAACTATCTGAAATTTTTGCGCCAACTCCTGGAACACGCCGCCAAGAGCGCGCCCGCGTACAGTGCCACGGGATTCATCTGATAAAGAACCGTAGGCGCTGCCGCCCATGTTGATGTAATAGTCTATGTCTACAAGTTTGTGCGCTAGGCTGTCTGCGAAAAATCCCGCAATAAACAAGGCCACGTCACCAATGCGCTGTAACGAGAAATTTCTTTCTTCTGCGGTTGCTGCGTCGGTGGCATCTACCAACATCAGTGCGAGGGGTTTCAGGCCGTAACTATCGCCCTGATCCTCATACAGCTCTTCTGAGCGGGAAAATAACGTGAGCAAATTTACGACATAGTGCGCTGCATGATCGTCGACGTTGACACCCTGATTATCAATCGCAGTGCCAATCGATTCGCGAAAATAATCACGAAGATTGTGTACCGGTACGACCCGGCCACTCGTTGCCCGTTCGGTCACATTCAAGCCTCCTGCACGCAAAAGACATGTCAGGTATATCTTAATCAGACCGGGGGCCCTGTGACAAGGTTCACGATAAATGGAGGGAAAAGCTAACCGTTGATGAATCTGTGACCAGGTTGGAATAGATTGCCGAAACTAATAGACGGATTTAAGTGTGTGTCGGATACTGAATTCATCGCGCTCGCCCGTTGGACGGGCTCCTACAGGTGCTAATTAGAATTGTAGGAGCCCGTCCAACGGGCGAGCGCGATAATTTTTCAACCCATCGGTACGATTAATCGAGAGCAAATCCCGATCGAATCACCACATTTCCCTTAATCGACCGGCAACATCGAGTTTTTTATTGGTTCGCGGCAACAAACGGTTTGCACAAGCCTCTCGTCGGCCGTGAAAGCTCGCATCCATCCTGGACATCAGGCTATCCGTCATGAAGCGACTGCGCGCGCCATAGACATGTTTGTCACCATCACGGCGCTGCTGCGTAACATGGTATCGCAGCGGCGCAATCAGGCTCAGTGACTGTTTCGCCCTGGTCATCGCGACATACAGCAGGCGTCGCTCTTCCTCGATCATTTCCGGCTTGCCGGTTGCAAATTCCGACGGGAAATTTCCATCGGAAAAATTCAGGACGAAAACAGAATTCCATTCCTGACCTTTGGCAGAATGCACCGTCGACAATATCAGGTAGTCCTCATCAAGGTGCGGGGTCCCTGAGAGATCGCCTGCCGCCGCCGGCGGATCGAGTGTCAGCTCTGTCAAAAAGCGCTCCCTGGTCGGGTATCTGCCTGAAATTTGCTCCAGTTGCTCCAGGTCTGCCTCGCGCGTATCAAGGCTGTCATACAGTCGCTCGAGATGTGGCTGGTACCAGCGGCGCGTTTCACCCATTTGTGACTGCCACAATTCAGCAGAGGGATCTGCTGATGAAAGTGTTGTCATCAGTTTGCAGAACAGTGGCCAATCCGATTGCGTTGCCGCAGGCGGATTGAATTCATTGATGGTGCTAAAAGCAAAAGCGTTCTCCACCAGATAATCGAAACATCTTGCCGCATAGGATGGCCCCATACCGGGTAACATTTTCAATACGCGAAATGCAGCGACCTGGTTGCGAGGATTTTCTGCCCATTTAAGAATGGATAGAAAATCTTTCACATGCCCTGCCTCCAGGAATTTGAGCCCGCCGTATTTGACATAGGGAATGTTGCGCCTGACGAGTTCCAGCTCGAGACGATCGCTATGATGTGCGCTGCGAAACAAAACGGCCTGATCCTTTAGCTGCATTCCTTCTTCACGATTAGCGAGAATTTCTTCCACCACCATTTCGGCCTCGGCATCACCGTCTTCAACAGTTACATAGCGTGGCTTGCTACCGCCCGGCTTATCCGAAAAAAGGTTCTTTTTGTATTGCCGGTCACTTTCAGCAATTACACAATTCGCAGCGTCCAGTAATGGCTGCGTTGAGCGATAGTTTTGCTCGAGCGTGACAATCTTGGCCGCTGGAATGAATTGGTCTGAAAAACTCAGGATGTTTTCAACGTCGGCAGCGCGAAACGAATATATGGATTGCGCATCGTCGCCGACGATAGTCATTCCATGACCCTCCGGCTTCAGTGCCTGCAAAATTTCGGCCTGCAACAGATTAGTGTCCTGATATTCATCGACCAGTACATGGTCGAACCATGAACCGATCTCGGTCGCCAGCTCTGTATCGGCAACCAGGTGGCTCCAGTAAAGCAGCAGGTCGTCGTAATCCAGCGCCTGGATACGTTGCTTTTGTTCGACATAGTGTCGAAACAACTTGCGCAATTCCGGTTCCCAGTCAGCACACCATGGGAATGTTTCATTCAGGGAATCGAGTAACGGCTTTTGCGTATTAACACAGCGAGAATAAATCGCGAGGCAGGTCGCTTTCTTGGGGAAGCGTCGTGATTTCCTGGACAGCCCCTGTTCGTAACGGACGACATCCATAAGATCAGCAGAGTCACCGCGATCGAGCACCGAGAAACCCGGATCGAGCCCGAGATTGTGTGCATAACGGCGTAACAATCGATTGGCAACGGAGTGAAACGTACCGGACCAGGGCAGGATGCCATTCGATACTTGTGGACCATTGCCTGCACAAACGGCCTGGCGAACGATGGACTCAACGCGCCGGGTCATCTCAATTGCAGCGCGTCGGGTGAAGGTCAGCAACAGAATCCGCTCCGGGCTCACACCCTGGATAATCAGGTGCGCAACACGGTGCGCCAGTGTCATGGTTTTTCCGGTACCGGCACCTGCTATTACCAATAGCGGCCCGGCAGCAAAGCTTCCTCCGGATAATTTGCTGCCATACGAAGCCGCCTGCCGCTGGGCCGGATTCAGTAACTCCAGGTAGTCTGTTTGTAACTCGGCTGCGTTCCCCATAACTGGGTTTTTATACAGTACTGGATAAATTTACACAACCGTCTGCAGATTCGCCTGTATGAATGCCTCGACGGCGATGGCCAATCGACCCGGTTGCTCAAAGTGCACCATATGACCTGCCCCTGGAATCACGATGGTCTCGGCGCCGAGTGGCGGAGTCGCAGCGGAATCTGCGTCAATCCAGGATTTTGCCGCCGCTGTGAAATCTGTATCTTCGCCAACGACCCGCAGGACGGGGGAGGCGATTTTGGACCAGCAGGCAAGGGCCTCGGCGCGACGGTACAGCATGGCATTCGGCAGCTTGTGTGCCGGATCAGCCCGCAAAGTCACTGTTACATCATCCACTTGTTCTGCCCATTGTTTCGCGACGAACATTGCCTTGTCATGACTAACCGAGGGATTTCGCTTGCGGATCCGTTGCGCCAGTTCTTCGAACGTTGCATAGCTTGCGTATTTCGGCATGACGCGGCTTTGCTCGATCCAGCGCCTGTAATTTGCAGGCGCGTCCTGCGGGTCACTGTCATTAAGTCCGAAACCCTCCACATTCACAAAAGTCGCCACCCTCTCGGGCATGACGCCGGCGTACAGGCCGATGACATTGGCGCCCATGCTGTGACCCAGGAGATTTACCGGTTCCTGCGGCTGATAGTGTTCCAGCAGGGCATCAAGATCCGCTACATAGTCCGGGAACCAATAGCTTGTCGCTCGGCTGCCGGTTTTGCCAAAGCCACGCCAGTCCGGCGCGATGACAAACCATTCTTGCTTGAGCTCATCAACCAGGAACTGGAACGAACGCCCACAGTCACCCCAGCCATGCAGCAATACGAGCAGCGGATTCCCACGATCACCCCATTCGGTGACGTGATAATCAACTCCCCTTATGTCATGCCGCGCCGAGCGACAGGTCACGCGTACTGTATAGGTCTCAGTCTTTTTCATATGCCTTACATTATATTTGGCTAATATAGAAGCGCTGGTGTATAAGTTCACTACATTCTTATTCATCAATCACTTGTAGTACAGGCACCCGCGGTTAATGACATTTGAGATCGCACTCGTTCTCGGCATTCTGGCCATTTCGCTGATCCTTTTTATCAGCGAAGTGATCCGCATGGATCTCGTTGCCCT
>QNFK01000185.1 GCA_003645495.1 Gammaproteobacteria bacterium | reverse complement strand
TGATGACCGCATTCGGCGATCTCAATACTGCGGTTCAGGCGATGCGCGAAGGTGCTGCGGACTTCGTCCTCAAGCCGTGGCAAAACGACAAGCTCGTTGCAACACTGACGGTTGCCGCACAGCTGCGTAAAACCCGCGCAACAGTAACGGCTCTTAGTGTTCCGCCACCAGCCAGCGACATGATAGCCGGCTCGGCGAAAATGCAGGAAATCCTGAAGATCGTCGCACGCGTGGCGCCGACCGATGCCAATGTTCTTATTCGTGGTGAGAACGGTACAGGTAAGGAACTGATTGCACAGGCTTTGCACCGGCAATCCTCCCGCGCCAGCAAAGCATTGGTGACCGTCGACCTGGGCGCTATTGCAGAGAGTCTTTTTGAAAGCGAACTGTTCGGGCATAAGCAGGGCGCATTCACCGATGCGCGCAGCGATCGAGCCGGGCGCTTCCAGGCAGCTGACGGGGGCACTTTGTTTCTCGATGAAATCGGCAACCTGCCGCCGCCATTACAGACCAAGTTATTAAGAGTCCTTGAGAGTCGCGAGGTTGTGCCTTTGGGAGGGGATCAGTCCGTACCAATCGACGTGAGACTGATCTCTGCCACTAATCAGCCGCTGGATCGCCTGGTCGCAGATGGCACTTTCCGTGATGACCTTCTTTATCGCATCAATACAATTGAGATTGAATTGCCACCGCTGCGTGAGCGCCTCGACGATCTGCCGGCGTTAGTCGCATATTTCAGCGCTTTGTATGCGCGCAAATATCGATTAGCTGACAAGAAAATCACTGCGGACGGACTGATCGCGCTGTGTGCGCACCATTGGCCAGGCAACGTAAGAGAGCTCTCGCACACAATTGAGCGCGCATTGATCCTCAGCGAGCAGGATGAGCTTGACGAAAGCGACTTTCGATTTACCCCCGCAGCCGATACTTCGATCTCCCTTGACCTTGAATCAAATGAGCGCCGTATGGTGATACAGGCGCTCGAAAAAGCTGCGGGCAACATATCTCATGCCGCCGAGACACTCGGCATAACGCGTGCCGCGCTCTATCGTCGCATAGAGAAATTCGACCTGTGAAACATCGCTACCGCGCACAGTTTCGTTTCCTGACGATCATTCAGGTGATTTGTCTCGTTGCCAGTATTTCTTTGCTGGTGTGGACGGTTTTCGCGACCGATCACTACGCCGTGCCGATAGTAATTTCGATTATCGTGTTGTTACAGATAATCGGCTTGTTGCGCTACGTAGAGGCACATGTTGATACTCTGGAAGAATTTTTCGCGGCAGTAAACTATGAAGATTTTACGCGCCGGTTTGTTGAGGACGATGTCGACATTGAGCTGAAGGGCGCATTCAACCGGATTATTCAAAAATTTCAGAATGCCCGTGCCGAACGTGATTTTCAGGCAGGCTACCTGGAGACGGTGGTTCGACATGTGCCGGTACCCTTCATTGCGGTGCGATCTGATGGATCATTAAGCCTTGTCAATAATCCTGCACGCCGCCTGACGGGATTGCCGGCGTTGCAGCATATCGACCAGCTTGCGGAACTGGACCCGCAGTTGCCGGCAGTGATGCGTGATATTGAGCCAGGACAGCAACAAATGTTGCAGACGAAACTGCGTGAAGTACCGGTTGAGTTGCGTATTTCCGTATCAGAGATTCGCATGGCTGGTGACGTCGAGCGACTCTACTCGATTGAAAACCTGTCCGGAGAGTTGACAGCACGCGAAGCCAGCGCCTGGCGTAACCTGATCAGGGTTTTGACCCACGAAATCATGAATACGCTGACGCCCGTAACGTCTCTCGCGCAAACGACAACGACGATGCTGGATGATCCCGAAGCGACAGAGGACATCCGCGAAGCGGTGACTACCATTGCCAGGCGTAGCGAAGGTTTAATGAAATTTGTCGCTCGTTATCGTGAATTGCTGAAGGTGCCGCAGCCGGATATTGGCTCTGTATCAGTGGTCGATGCGTTGCAGGGTGTTAGTACATTGTTGGGGGATGAACTGGAAGAGCTGAATTTTACGATTGATGTCGTGCCGCCTTCTCTTGAGGTGCAGGCGGATTCACAATTACTGGATCAGGTGTTACTGAACCTGGTTCGCAACGCAATCGATGCAATGCAGGGAACGGAATCGCCGTTACTCGAATTGGGTGCCCGGCTGGACTATGGTCGGGTCGTTATAAAAGTGACTGACAATGGTTCTGGAATTGCCGATGAGTCAATTGAGCAGATATTTGTGCCGTTTTTCACGACAAAGCGCGATGGCAGCGGTATCGGCCTTAGTCTCAGTCGACAGATAATGACGGCACATGGCGGTGATATTGTCGTGAATAGCGATACTGGCGGCACTACCGTCAGCCTTGTTTTCTGAGCGTAGTATGGGCTGATAATGATTAGAAATACTCTCGTAAGCGGATTAGTCATATTGGTCGCTTTCGTCGTGTTGGCGAATAGTGCATCAGCGGATCTGCTCTTCGACAGTAGCGACGTGCTCAATGTGACCATTGAAGCGCCAATGCGACAACTGATAAGAAAAATGGAGCGTAAGCCGGAGTTTGATGCGGTGCTTCGTTACCAGGATGAATCCGGAGACGAGCAAGTATTGCCGGTGAAACTGGCGACGCGCGGAAATTCGCGACTTGAAGCCTGTGAATTTCCGCCGCTACGCTTGATTATCGATGCGGGGCAGGCCGGTGGCACTTTGTTCGCGGGTCAGCACAAGCTCAAGATGGTTACACAGTGCGCAAGGAGCAGTTATGGCAAAGACTGGCTGTTTTTGGAGCTTGGTATTTATCGCGCCTATAACGTCATAACGGATTATTCGTATCGGGTGCGCGAACTGCGGGTTACCTACAGGGATAGCGAGTCACAGCGCTGGGAGCGGATTCAGCCGGCTTTCATTATCGAAGCAACCGGCGAGGTTGCCCGGCGCCTGCAACGCAAATCAATCCGGCCACCCAGTGTCAAAGTTGAACAGTACTCTGCTGTGGAATCTGCCAACAACCTGCTGTTTCAATACCTGATTGGTAATACGGATTTCGCCATCAAGCGTGGCCCATCTGGTGAGGGCTGCTGTCACAATGGACGGGTCCTGGCGACACCAGGTACGCAGAATGACTGGGTTGCATTGCCCTATGATTTCGATCAGGCCGGTCTGATCAATACCAAATATGCCTTGCCGAGCGAGCAGTTTTCGATAAGAAGGGTTACCACGCGTTTGTACCGGGGATTTTGTTCACACAATGACGTGCTCGAGGACACCATTAATTTGTTCAATCAGCGTCGCGAAGGCATCACCGCTGCGTTGATATCGCCAGAGCTCAAAAAAAGAAAGTTTGAGCGGTCACATAAGTATGTCGACGACTTTTACGAAATCATCAACGACCCGGGAAAACTTCAGGAGCAGATACTGAACAAATGCCGGGGCCCCAGGTCTGCTTCAGTACGCAAGACGAATATGTCGTCCGTAGAATGATCACGAATGGCCAGAACGCAGCAGATGCTGTCGCGGGAGATATTTCAGCCAACGACAGCAGATTTTCTCCTGGGGGATTTATTCAGGATAGAATGGTCCAGGATTCACATGATGCTTAGCTTGGAATTGGAGTACACCGGATGATCAAGCACATAAAACGTATTGCTGTTGCCCTGATTTTGGTCGTTAGCTGCACGACCGCCAGCGGCGAAAGATTGATCGCTGAACTTAATGGCAGCGGCAATCAAACGACCGCGACATTTATCGTGACTGCCCCATGGGTTCTGGATTGGCGCATTAACAGCGAGTTTGAGAGGATGGTTTCGTTCGATCTGGATCTCCTGGACGGCAACACTGGCGTGCTCAAGGGCAGTGTGGTGATCAGAAAATCTCTTGGCAGAGGACTTGAAGATGGTGTCCGACTTTTCAATCAGGGCGGAAAGTTTCGCTTCCGGGTAAACGGTTCTCTTGTCCAGTGGTACCTCAAGGTCAAACAATTAACGCCGGCAGAAGCTGAGCGTTATACGCCCCGGTAGTAACGCCAGATGCAATTGCTGTATTCCGGATCAAATGGATTCGGCGTATGCTTTCACATACAGGGACTCGTCGAAGTTCCGAGCTCCGTAAAATAATAAATCCGCTTGGGGAGATCGCCATGAAACGCTTGTTGGCCACAGTTTGTATTTTTCTGTTCTCGTACTCGATAGCCGCTGATGAAATGGATGGCGTCGGGGATATCACCTTCCCAACCTCCGGATCAGCAGAAGCGCAAGAACATTTCCTGCGCGGCGTAGCCACATTGCACAGCTTCGGCTGGAAGCAAGCCAGGACAGCTTTTCAGCATGCACAGGAAGTCGACCCTGACTTTGCTATGGCCTATTGGGGAGAGTCGCTGACTTATAACCATCCACTCATTACAGAATGGGATCTCGAGACACCGAAGATCGTGCTCGGCAAACTCGGTGAAACTACCGAGGCGCGGCTGGCAAAGGCGCCGACCGCGAGAGAAAGAGGATTCCTGATCGCTGTAGAGGCACTGTTTTTCGGTGAGGGTGATACCAGGGCGAGGCGTACTGCCTACATGCAGGCAATGGACTCGCTTCATCAGCGCTACCCGTATGACGATGAGGTGGCGGCTTTTTACGCATTGTCGTTATTGAGTTCCGCGGGCCCGGCTGGTGAAGGCCACAGGGCGAACGTAAAGGCGGGTGCACTTGCGATGGATATAACCGCCCGCAATCCACGTCACCCGGGTGCTGTGCATTATACGATCCATGCATTTGACGACCCGGTTCATGCGCCACTCGCACTACCGGCAGCATGGGTATTTGCTGATATTGCAGCCGCGGTTTCCCATGCACGACATATGCCAACACACATTTTTATTCAACCTGGCATGTGGCAGCAGGTGTCAGATTCAATCCAGTCTGCGTACGATGCCGCGGTTGCGCTTTGGGTGCCTGGCGATATGGCGGGTGATA
>QNFK01000184.1 GCA_003645495.1 Gammaproteobacteria bacterium | reverse complement strand
CATTGCAACAGACGAAGCTGAGGATATTGCTTGTACTGCTGACGGCTACGGCCGTCACGAGCGCCCTCGCCCAATCCAGGCTGCCGCAAGAAATCGAAATCGTGACGACGGGCAACCACACCCCGATGAATCTTCTGCGACGCCAGCATGAAGAAATCGAAATCAAAATCGACGGTCATATCGATGAAGCGATCTGGGCACAAATACAGCCATTCAACAATCTGAAAGTCATCGAACCGGACACCCTGGCCGACGCGCCGTATAAAACAGACATGCGCATGGTCTACTCGGAACGTGGCATTTACGTGTCGTTTGATATGGAACAACCAGCCGATTCGATTATTCAGCGGTTCGCCCCGCGTGACGCGTTTGAAGTCAATCGCGACAACGTAGGATTTACATTAGATACATCCGGCGATGGACGCTACGGCTACTGGGTGAATTTGTCGCTTGGCGACAGCCAGATGGATGGCACGGTGTTGCCGGAGCGACAATTCAGTCGCGAATGGGACGGTGCCTGGTACGGTGCAACCCAGCGGACAGAGAATGGCTGGTCTGCAGAGTTCTATGTGCCCTGGTCGCAAATGGCTATGCCGAAACTGGATGGGACGCGTCGCTTCGGTCTCTACCTAAGCCGCAAAGTCGCTCATTTAAATGAACGCTGGGCGTGGCCCGGACTACCCGAATCCAAGCCGCGCTTTATGAGCGCTTTGCAACCGATAGAACTGGAGCAGGTTGATCCGCGCCAGCAATGGAGCCTGTTTCCTTATGCTTCGGGAACATTCGACAGGGTTGACGAAGACAACAAGCTGAAAGGCGGACTGGATTTGTTCTGGCGACCGTCGAGTAATTTTCAGCTCACCGCGACCATCAACCCGGATTTTGGCGCCGTTGAATCCGATAATGTGGTCGTCAATTTCACCGCCGACGAGACATTTTTTCCGGAAAAACGATTATTTTTCCAGGAAGGGCAGGAAATATTCGAAATCTCGAAACGGGAAAATAATGGCGGCGGCATGAACCCAAAACCCAAAGTCGTCAATACGCGCCGCATTGGTGGCCGGCCAAGAGACCTGGACCTCCCGCCCGGTGTCACTTTGTCTGAGCGCGACGAACTGATACCCGCAGATATTATCGGCGCAATGAAGGCAACTGGCCAGATCGGGTCATTTAGATATGGCGTCCTGGCAGCGGCTGAAGATGACACTGACTATATAGCCAGCGATGGTCTCGGCTATGTCCAGGATGGCAGGGACTTCGGTGTGTTTCGCATCCTCTATGAAGACAGCCAGGGCGCAGCCTATCGTGGGCTCGGATGGGTATCTACGCTTGTTGCACACCCGGAGTCAGATGCTGTCGTTCACGGGGCTGACGTCCACTATCTCACCACCAGTGGCGCCTGGAATCTCAATGGCCTGCTTCTATATTCGGATATCGACGAAGATGACACTGGCAGCGGGACGGGCACCCTTGCAGATATTACGTACACGCCACGCCAGGGCATAAAACACTCGCTCGATATGGCGTTTCTCGATGACAAGATTGATGTCAATGACCTCGGGTTCCAGCGTAGAAATAATATTGACAGTTATATCTATCGTTTCGAGTGGATCAAGTCCGGTTTATCACGGGTGCGCAATTTTCGGCTCTCACCAAACGTTCGGTACGCTGAAAATGGAGAAGGCTTTCGGGTGAGTAGCTTCGTGGGATCCGGTGGCTCGATCACACTTAACAACCTGCACAATCTCGGTGGTTTTCTTGGCTTTGCCGGAAGTCGATACGATGACCGCAATAGTTTCGGTAACGGTACGTTCAAGATCGATGAACGGGTGTTTCTCAACGTTAACTACGAAACGGATACCTCAAAGGACATAAGCTTTTTCGGCAGGCTTGATCGACGTGGAGAATCATTAGGCGGTCGAGCGCTCGAGGGCACGCTGGGCGTAACATGGCGCCCACGCCATAACTTAAGTTTTAAATTGCAAGTTGCGCATAATGATCGCGAAGGCTGGTTGCTACACCAGGAAGACGAAAACTTCACGACTTTCGATGCAACACAATGGCGACCGGAATTCAGTTTTGAGATTTTTCCTAATGCACGCCAACAGCTGCGACTGGCATTTCAATGGGTCGGAATTCGTGCCAGGGAAGACGAATTTTTTACGTTGCCGGACGGCACAACAGAGCTCATTCCGGGCCCAAAACCACCCGGCCCTACGGATGACTTCAGCGTATCTCAACTCAATTTTCAGATTCGCTATCGCTGGCAAATCGCCCCACTGTCTGATTTATTTATTGTTTATACGAAAGGCGACTCTTCCGATCACGATGGTCTTGTTGAGTTCGATGATCTATTCCAGGATTCCTGGGACAACCCGCTCGGCGATATGCTGGTTATCAAGTTGCGTTACAGGATTGGCACGTAGCAGGTAAATCAAAGCTCACGACGTTTCGCTGGTATCGAACTCAGATGCCAGCATTGCAATGTGCTCAAGCGTTTTGGTATGACTCTTGTAATCCTGTATCACGTGAACTAATTGGCCGTCGAACTCAATTGCGAGCGATGGGAAACCGTTAGTCGGGGACCGCCTGGTGAAATCCAGCTGTCGCTGTAATTCCGCTTCCGTCTCTGTCGATTTCAGGTCTTGCACGAATCTTTGTTTGTCCAGAAGCAGTTCTTCTGCGAGCGTCACGAGCGTCTCACGATCAGATGGGTTCATGGCGCGCAGGTAATACGCATGCTGAATCGCCCGAATCATTTCATCTGCGTGATTCTGCAGCCCCGCGGCGATCACAGCGCGGCAGGATGGATAGGTCGAGCGGCGTGGCTCGCAATCGGTCCAGAAATCGAAATTGCGCTCAGTGCCAAGCATTGCATGGATACGCCTCCATGCGTCCGGGAGCGCTATACGCAGATGTTGTGGCATCGGTACGTCTGAATCCGGAGCCAGCCCGCCAAGTACTTTCTCAAGGCGGATATTAGCTGGAAGACTGGCGAACAGTTTTTCTGCCGTAGGGCGGTAACCCCAGCACCAGGAGCACATCGGGTCGTGATAGTAATAAAGTGTGTGCGATAATCTCTTGTTCATGGCGGGGACCTGGGCTTAATGTCATCGTTCAAGGGCTCACCGGTTGAAGTTTTAGTAACCGCAACAATATTAGAAGCCAGAACTATAGATTAAGATGCTGGTATCCGGTCAGCACATAGTAATCGAAGGTGAATGTATCATGATTAATCGAATGCACTTATTGGTATTGACGATCGGTTTGTCGGGCCTGCTCGCAGTTACACCATCGCTCGCGGATGAGGCCGTGGATGAGGCCGTGGATGAGATAGACAATGTGAATACGAAAAATTGTATTCGCGTCCGCTCACTAAGAAGCACCAAAATTGTGGACGACCTGAACATCATATTTTATATGATAGGCAGCGATACTTATCACAATATTTTGCCACGACAATGTCACGGGTTGAAACGTGAAGGACGATTCAGTTACAAGACATCGACCGGAAGTTTGTGCAAACAGGATACAATTCGACTTCTTTACCAGGCCGGTTCCGGACTGCAGGAGGGCAATGCCTGCCGCCTCGGGTTATTTCACCCGATCAGCAAAGAAGATGCTGCGGCGCTAATAGATGGCCCGATTGAGCCGCCACAAGCTAAACCAGTTCCGCTGCCCGAACCGGAAGAAATCGGCGCAGATAGTGAAGCGTCAGGGGACGAACAGCAGACTTGATAATCAGTACCATTGAATCTGTTCTTTACAGATTCCGGCGGTACCAGGGGTGTGTGGTTGAGGTTGTTCAGATTCAGGTCTTCAATTGTCGCCTTGTCCATTTTGATAGCATTTGCGATGGCGCGACAATCCGCACTAGCCGCGCCGGATCCCGTGGAGCTTGCCAACCTGGGACGGGCTTTGTTTTTTGACGTCAATTTTTCTGCCAATAGAAACCAATCCTGCGCATCTTGCCACGACCCGGCACGAGCATTTTCTGATGGTCGCAACAACGACGCATCAGGTGCTGTTTCCCTGGGCGGTGACGGCTTTTCTCTTGGCGATCGAAACGCGCCATCCACTACCTACGCTTTTCTGATTCCGGACTTCCACAAAGACGACAGGAATCAATACGTCGGCGGTTACTTCCACGACGGTCGCGCAGCAACCATGCTCGATCAGGCTGGACAGCCGTTCGTCAATCCACTCGAGATGGCGATGGCCGACAACGCAGCAGTGATCAATCGTGTTCGTGAGAACCCGGCATATGTCGAGTCATTCGAAAAACTCTATGGCAAATCGATTTTTTCCCAACCCGAGCGTGCATTTGAAGCCATCACCGAGAGTATTGTTGCTTTCGAACACACCGACCAGTTCGCACCTTTCGATTCCAGGTATGACCGATTCTTACGTGGAGAATACGAACTAACTGAAGATGAGGAGTTGGGTCGCCTGCTGTTCTTCTCCTCACTCACCAACTGCGTCACCTGCCATACATTGAATACGCGGGAGTCTTCGATGCGCGAAACATTCACGGATCATCACTACTACAACATTGGTGTGCCAATTAATACGAAGGTGCGGCAGATGAACACACTGGGGGAATCCCACCGCGACCTCGGCCTGCTGGAAAATCCTTTGGTCGATGATCCGGCTCAGGCTGGCAGGTTTCGTGTACCAAGTCTGCGCAACGTTGCTGTGACCGGACCTTACATGCATAACGGCGTTTTTCAGGAACTAAGCACCGCCATATTTTTCTACGGCAAGTTCACCTCGAGCAATCAACAGAGCCAGATTAATCCGGAAACCGGGGAGCCCTGGGGGCAAGCAGAGGTCGTTGAAAATGTAGAAGTGGATTTGTTAAGCCAGGGGCAACCGATAACAAGAGATCGGGCAGAATTGATCGCGACTTTTTTGCAGACGCTGACCGATCGGCGTTACGAATCACTACTGCAGTAACGACGATCACTAAT